>JBKQRS010000661.1:0-4401 GCA_052143915.1 Bradyrhizobium sp. | reverse complement strand
GCAAATGCCCCGTCCACGGCCGTCCGGTGATCGAAATGCAGGAGGAGAATTACTTCTTCCGGCTGAGTGCGTTCGAGGCGCCCCTGCTGGAGTACTACGAGAGCCACCCCGACTTCGTCCGCCCGGTCTCCAAGCGCAACGAGGCCCTCGGATTCGTACGGGGCGGGCTCAACGACGTCTCCATCACGCGCACCTCGTTCCGCTGGGGCGTACCGGTGCCGTGGGATGACGGGCACGTGTTCTACGTCTGGTACGACGCGCTCATCAACTACCTCACACTGGCGTCGTACGGCAGCGATCCCGAGCGGTTCGCCGCGCTGTGGGACGCGGCGCACCATCTCATCGGCAAGGACATTTTGAAGTTCCACTGCGTGTGGTGGCCCGCCATGTGCATGGCGGCCGGCGTCGATCCGCCCGAGGAGATCTTCGTGCACGGCTATCTGCTCATCGGCGGGCAGAAGTTGGGGAAGTCGATGATCGCGGCCGGGGTGGCCGCGGCCAGCCCCTATGTCGACATGCCGATGCGGCTCACAGTGCGGCAGAACCTCACCATCTTCGGCCGCCTCTATGCGGTGGAGAACCTGCGCGAGCGCATCGAGAGGCTCGCGGCCGACCTCGATCTTGGCGATTTCCTCGACCGCGCCAATGGCAAGCTCTCGGCTGGGCAAAAGACCCGCGTGGCGCTGGCAAAAGCGCTGATCAATCAGCCCGAATTGTTGCTGCTGGATGAACCGACGGCCTCGCTCGATCCCGACACGGCCGACTGGATCAGGCAGCACCTTGAGACCTATCGCAAGGAAAACGCCGCGACCATCCTGTTGGCATCGCACAACATGCTCGAGGTGGAGCGCCTGTGCGACCGCGTCATCATCATGAAACGCGGCCGCATCGAGGACGACGACAGCCCGGACAAGATCATGGCCCGCTACAACCGGACGACGCTGGAGGAAGTGTTCCTCGACGTCGCGCGCGGGCGGGTTCAGGAGGGCACGCCGTGAGCAGGCTCATCCTGGTCGGGGGTATCGCGCCGCATCGGATCAACGCGATGATCCTGCGCTACTGGTATCTGTTGATGTCGTCGTGGCCGCGGCTCTTGGAATTGCTCTATTGGCCGGCGCTGCAGATCATCACCTGGGGATTTCTGCAGAATTACATCTCGCAGAATGCCGGGTTTTTCGCGCGCGCCGGCGGCACGCTGGTCGGCGCGGTGATCCTGTGGGACATCCTGTTCCGCGGCCAGCTCGGCTTTTCGATCTCGTTTCTCGAGGAGATGTGGGCGCGCAATCTCGGCAACCTGATGATGAGCCCGCTGAAGCCGATCGAGTTTCTGATCGCGCTGATGATCATGAGCCTGATCCGGCTCGCGATCGGCGTCATTCCAATGACGCTGCTGGCGATGATCCTGTTCGACTTCAATCTATACGGCATCGGGCTTCCGCTGATCGCGTTTTTCTGCAACCTGATTTTCACCAGCTGGTCGGTGGGGATCTTCGTTTCGGGACTGGTGCTGCGGCACGGCCTCGGCGCCGAAAGCACCGTCTGGACGCTGATGTTCGGCCTGATGCCGCTGGCCTGCATTTACTATCCGGTTACGGTGTTGCCGCATTGGCTTCAATATGTCGCATGGGCGCTGCCGCCGACTTACGTGTTCGAGGGCATGCGGGCGCTGTTGATGGACCACGTGTTTCGCGCCGACCTGATGGCGGATGCGCTCGCCATCAACGTCGTGCTGTTTATTGCGTCATTTGCGATTTTTCTTGCACTTTTGCGCAGCGCGCGGCGGCACGGCTCATTGATCCAGAGCGGTGAATAAGCCCTGCTTTTCTCGGGGATTTGAGCTATCGTCGGCTTGTGCGCCGCCGGGAAATACCGATCTGTGCATTGACGCTTTATTACGCATTCGGCACTATGCTGCGATGCAAAAAGGATGAGGGCTAAATGCCGATTGGTGAATTTGGCGGCGCACCGCCACTGGTGGCCGAAGGCAGTCCGGCGCTTACGACGCCGATGTACTGGATGTACGAAATGGCGCATGCGTCGCTCAATCCCGCGCGCGCCGTTACCGACGCCACGAAAATCCTGTTTCAGAATCCGCTCAATCCGTGGTCGCATACCGAGTTCGGCAAATCCATTGCCGCCGGCTGCGAGCTGTTCGAGCGGACCACGCGCCGCTACGGCAAGCCCGAATGGGGCCTCTACGACACCGATGTGAACGGCATCCGCACGCCGATCGAGGTTCGCGTCATCTGGGAAAAGCCGTTCTGCCGCCTGTTGTACTTCGATCGCAAGCTGACGCGGCCGTTGCGCGCGCCCCAGCCAAGGGTGCTGATTGTGGCGCCGATGTCCGGTCACTATGCGACGCTGTTGCGCGGCACGGTCGAGGCGTTCCTGCCGACCCATGAGGTCTACATCACCGACTGGGCTGATGCGCGGATGGTCCCGCTGACGGAGGGCCGTTTCGATCTGGACGATTATGTCGATTACGTCATAGAGATGCTGCACGTGCTCGGAGGCAACATGCATGTGATCGCGGTGTGCCAGCCGTCGGTGCCGGTGGTGGCGGCAGTCTCCGTCATGGAAGCGGAAAACGATCCCTACGTTCCGGTTTCAATGACGCTGATGGGCGGCCCGATCGATACCCGCCGCAATCCGACGGCGGTCAACGACCTCGCCGCCGAGCGCGGCATCGACTGGTTTCGCAATCACGTCATCACCAAGGTGCCGTTTCCGCATCCGGGAGTCATGCGCGACGTCTATCCCGGCTTCCTGCAGCTCAACGGCTTCATCAGCATGAATCTCGACCGCCACATGGACGCCCACAAGGACCTGTTCAGGAACCTGGTGAAGGGCGACGGCGACCTGGTCGACAAGCACCGCGATTTCTACGACGAATATCTCGCGGTGATGGATCTGTCGGCGGAGTATTATCTGCAGACGGTCGACACCGTTTTCATCAAACACGCTCTTCCGAAGGGCGAGATGACCCACCGCGGCAAGCCGGTCGACCCTTCGAAGGTGCGGCGCGTCGCGTTGATGACGGTGGAAGGCGAGAACGACGACATTTCCGGGCTTGGGCAGACCGAAGCGACGCACTCGCTATGCAGTTCGATTCCCAATCACCGCCGAGTGCATTATGTGCAGAAGGGCGTCGGCCATTACGGCGTCTTCAACGGCTCGCGCTTCAAGTCGGAAATCGTGCCGCGCATCTCTGATTTCATGATGTCAGCGGCAAACGTGAAGCCTTCACTCGCCTATGCTGCTGAGTAGGCCGCAACCTGGCGACATCGGTGTGGAACCATCGGCTTCGCGACCGAATCAGGCATGAATTCAGGGGTGGCTAACCCCCTGAATTGGCCGCTGGAAACGCCGATTCCGGCCCCCTCGAAAGAATGAGTTTCACTTCAACCCTTGAGGTGCCTGAGCGGGTGGCTTTCGGCCGGATTTTTTTTGTTCCGGGCCCATCCTATAGGGCCGGTTGAGCGACGAACCCCTGTATATTGGGCAAATGATTTGTTTTTGCGCCGAGCGATTTCACTGGCGGCGGATATGGCAGAATCCGGGCGAACTCCTGATCCCCGGAATTGCAGACATGGCCACTCGCGCCCTTCTTTATCGGCGGCCTTACGAACCTTCTCGTCTTCTGGTCAAGCACGGCTCGCAAATCTACTCGGTTCGGCTGCGCCGCCATCGGCGCGCGCGGCGCTATACCTTGCGCATTCATCCGAGCGACCGCGAAGCCATCCTGACCATGCCGCCACGCGGCACCATCGCCGACGCCAAGGATTTCGCGCAGCGTCACGGCGGCTGGATTGCCGCGCGCCTCGGCCGGTTGCCAAAGGCGGCGCCGTTTCTTCCGGGCACCGTGGTTCCGCTGCGCGGCGTCGCGCACAAGATCGTGCATCGCGCCGGTCAGCGTGGCACGGTCTGGACCGAAATGCGCGAAAGCGGTGAGCGGATCCTCTGTGTCGCGGGCGGCGCCGAGCATATCGAGCGGCGGGTCCACGATTACCTGAAGCGCGAAGTCCGCAACGACCTGCAGAAGGCGTCAACGTTCTATGCCCAGGCGCTAGGCGTAAAGGTCAGACGGCTGTCGATCCGCGATCAGTCGAGCCGCTGGGGTTCCTGCACATCCGCCGGATCACTGTCGTTCTCGTGGCGGCTGATCCTCGCGCCGCCCTATGTGCTGGACTATCTTGCCGCCCATGAGGCGGCCCATCTCGTCGAAATGAACCATTCGACGCGGTTCTGGAGGGTGGTCGGAAAGGTCTGCGATCATGTTGAACGCGCCAAGACCTGGCTCGACACCCACGGCAACGACCTGCATCGCTACGGGATCCAGGACTAGCCTTACTGCGTCACTAGTCTAAATCCTCATGGTGAGGAGGCGCGCAAGCGCCGTCT
>JBKQRS010000660.1:0-23595 GCA_052143915.1 Bradyrhizobium sp. | reverse complement strand
CGCCTGGCTGCGGAACGCGGCCTCCTGCGGGGTGTCATCGAAATTCATTGGCGTTGTCCCTTGTGATACCCGTCATTCCGGGATGGTCCGAAGGACCGGACCTCAGATCTGCACTTGCACATCGGGGAATCTCGAGATTCCGGATTTGCGCTAACGCGCGCTCCGGAATGACATTGTCTTCAAGCCGCATTGCGCTTGCGCATCCGGTCGATCAGCGCGTCCTCCCAATAAGAGAGCGAGCCGAGCGCCAGCGCCGTCGCATTCGAGCGGCGGTAATACAGATGGCAGTCGAACTCCCAGGTGAACCCCATGCCGCCATGGACCTGAATGTTGTTCTTCGCGCAATGCTGGAACGCCTGCGTCGCGCTGATGCGCGCCGCAGCGGCGGCTTCCGGCAATTCCGAGGCGTTGGTCGAGAGCGCCCAGGCGCCGTAGTAGCAATTCGATCGCGCCAGCGTCGCCGAGACGTACATGTCGGCGAGCATGTGCTTCACCGCCTGGAATGAGCCGATCGGCCGGCCGAAGGCGATACGATCGAGCGCGTAATCGCGGCCCATTTCCAGCGCGCGGTCGGCGCCGCCGACCTGCTCAAAGGCCATCAGTACCGCGGCGCGATCCAGTACCTGCGAGACAATGCTCCAGCCTTCATTGGCAGCACCGAGCGGCTCCGCCCTGCAATTCCTGAAGTCAAGTTCAGCCTGGCCGCGCGACGGATCGACGTTGGTCAGCGTTTTGGCCTCAACACCGCCGGCCTTCATGTCGACCAGGAACAGCGAGATGTCGCTGTCGCGCCCCGTGGAGCCCGTGCGGGCGGCGACAATGACAAGATCGGCGATCGCGCCGTCGGGCACCGGCTTTTTCACGCCGCTGAGAATGTTGCCGGCCGCAGAGAGTTTTATTGCTTCCGGCGACGGATTGCCCTTGCCCTCGAACAGCGCCAGCGTGCCGATCGCGGAGCCTCCCGCAATCAAGGGAAGCCATTTCTGCTTTTGCGCCTCGCTTCCGGCGATCAGCAGGGCTTCGGCCGCCAAATAGACCGTCGAGGAGAACGGCACCGGCGCCAGCGCGCGGCCCATTTCTTCGGCGATCACGCAGAGTTCGAGGTGTCCGGCACCCGCGCCGCCATAGGCTTCCGGGATCGCGACGCCGAGAAAGCCCATGCCGGCAAGGCCCTTCCACAATTCGCGGTCATACGGCGCGTTGCCGTCGAGGACGGTGCGCACCGCCTTGGGCGGGCACTTCTCGGCGAGAAATTTCCTCGCCTCGTCGCGCAACTGCTTTTGCTCATCGGAGAAATCGAAATTCATGGCGGTTTACTACCTTTTGCTTGTCGTTCCGCGATAGGCGCTCGTAACTGCTGCGGTGCCGATTGCTGCGCCCTCTCCCCTTGTGGGAGAGGGCAACTCCGGCGCTAGCCTTGCATTCGATCGGGTGAGGGGTTGCTAACCGGATAGAACCCCTCACCCGTCTTCGCTTCGCCATAGCCGATGTAAAGCATCGGCGTCCTGGACCAAGAACGGCGGCCGAGGCCGCCTATGCCTCTCCCGCAAGGGGAGAGGGAAGAAAAAGCTACCTCGGCGCCATGCGGATCGCGCCGTCGAGACGGATCGTCTCGCCATTGAGCATCGCGTTCTCGACGATGTGGACGGCGAGGTTGCCGTATTCGCTGGCATCACCGAGCCGTGCCGGATGCGGCACCTGCGCGCCGAGGCTTGTGCGCGCCTCCTCGCTCAACCCCATCAACAGCGGCGTCAGGAACAGGCCGGGCGCGATCGTGTTGACGCGAATCTTGTGCTGGGCGAGATCGCGCGCCGCGGGCAACGTCAGGCCGACCACGCCACCCTTGGAAGCCGAATAGGCGATCTGGCCGATCTGGCCCTCATAGGCCGCGACGCTTGCGGTGTTGATGATGACGCCGCGCTCTTCGCCGACAGGGGATTCGGTCAACAGCCGTTCGGCGAATAGCCGCAGCACGTTGAAGGTTCCGATCAGGTTGACGTTGATGATGCGCGCGAACTTGGCCAGCGGATAGACGCCGTCCTTGCCGACGATGCGCTGCGAGCCACCGATACCGGCGCAGTTCACCAGCACGCGCGCAATCCCATGGGCCGCCTCGGCCTTTGCAATCGCGGCCTTGACCTGCTCCTCGTCGGTGACGTCGGCGACCACCGCAACGCCCTTTACTTCGGCCGCGACCTTCTCGGCATTCTCCTTGCTCTGATCGAGCGCCGCGACCCGGGCGCCCTTGGCGGCCATCGCACGCGCGGTCGCGGCACCGAGGCCGGAGCCGCCGCCGGTGATGAGAACGGCAATGTCTTTCAGCTGCATGATAAAACCTCTCCCTGGGCGTTTCCTTTGGTCTTGCGCGTGTTCTTGTTGGTCTTGAAGCCGCTTGTTGGTCTTGAAGCCGCGCGGCCATCATCCCGATGTCGCGACCGTCTCCTCCGTGTTGGTCGTCAGCATGCCGCCGCAAATCAACGCTTCCATGTGCCGGATGTATTGGCGGCAGACTTCGTCGGTGACCGGACCGACGCCGGTGGCGCGCGACATCGCGTGCCGGGCGAAAAACAGATGGTCGCAGGCGCCAATCAGGCTGGTGTAGAACAGCACCGGATCGATCTTGCGGAACTCGCCGGATTTGATGCCCTCCGCGAGCAGACGGCGGTGGAAGTCGAGCAAGGGTGCGACAAAGAATTTCGACACCTCGTCGGCGGCCTTCGTGCTGCTTTCGTGCAGCAGATAGTGGATCAGCCGGTTCATATAGGGGAACTGGTGATACGCCCGGATGATGCCGGCGATGTGCAGCTTCAGTTTCGCGGTGGGGGTAATCGGCTGCGCCAAGAGATATTCGAGCTGCGCCAATTCGGTCGCGGCATCGCGCGCCAACAGCGCCAGCAGCAGGCCGTCCTTGTTGCCGAAATGATATTTCACCAGCGCCGAATTGACGCCGGATTTCTGCGCGATGTCGCTCAAGGACACCTCGATCGACGAGCGCTCGATCATCAGTTTGCTGGCTGCGACCAGCAGCTTCTCCGCCGTGCTGCTTCGCGCAGGCGGAAGCCTGGTCGGTATATCGGTATTCAACTGTGAGCCCATGACCTTCCTGCCGGGAAATAGGCAACAGCTAACCCCATGGTGCGGCCTCACTCAAGAGTTAATTGATTGATTGACTAAATCCGGCAGCGCCACTTAAATCGGGCTCCGTCAATCAAGCCCCACCGATAACAAATCAGGGAGAATGCACATGGCCGAGGCTTACATCGTCGCCGCCGCGCGAACCGCTGGCGGCCGCAAGGGAGGTCGTCTCGCCGGCTGGCACCCGGCGGATCTCGCAGCCTCAGTGCTGGATGCGTTGGTGGAACGTTCCGGCGCCGCGCCCGACCAGGTCGAGGACGTGATCATGGGCTGCGTCATGCAGGTCGGCGAACAGTCCAACAATATCGCCCGCAACGCCATCATGGCCTCAAGACTGCCGGAGAGCGTGCCGGGAACATCGATCGACCGCCAATGCGGCTCCTCGCAGCAGGCGCTGCATTTCGCGGCGCAAGCGGTGATGTCCGGAGCCATGGATGTCGTGATTGCCGCCGGCGTCGAGGCGATGACGCGGGTGCCGATGGGACTGGCCTCGTCGCTGCCGGCGAAGAACGGTTTCGGTCACTACAAGAGCCCGAACATCGAGAAGCGCTATCCGCATATCCAGTTCAGCCAGTTCACCGGCGCCGAAATGATGGCGGAGAAATACGGCCTCTCCAAAGACGACCTCGACGAATTTGCCTATGGCAGCCACCAGCGCGCGATCGCCGCGACGCAAGCAGGCAGGTTCAAGGACGAGATCATTCCGCTGCCGATCACCCGCGCGGACGGTTCGACCGATATCCATGCCGTCGACGAGGGCATTCGTTTCGACGCCAGCCTCGAGAGCATCAAGGGCGTCAAACTGATCGCCGAGAACGGCAAGCTCACCGCCGCCAGCGCCAGCCAGATCTGCGACGGCGCCTCCGGCGTGATGGTCGTCAATGAACGAGGCCTGAAGTCGCTCGGCATCAAACCCATGGCGCGAATCCACCACATGACCATGGTGGGCGGCGATCCCGTGATCATGCTGGAAGCCCCTCTGCCCGCCACCGCGCGGGCGCTGAAGAAGGCCGGCATGTCGATCGACGACATCGATTTGTTCGAGGTCAATGAAGCCTTCGCCTCAGTGCCGACGGCATGGCTGAAATCCACCGGCGCCGACCCCGCCAAACTCAATGTCAACGGCGGCGCCATCGCGCTCGGCCATCCGCTCGGCGGCTCCGGCACCAAGCTGATGACCACCCTCGTCAACGCGCTCAACCAACGCAACAAGCGCTACGGCCTGCAAACCATGTGCGAGGGCGGCGGCATGGCCAATGTGACGATCGTGGAGCGGCTGTAAGCGCGCGATAACAACTGGTGTCGTCCCGGCCTTGAGCCGGGACCCGTGACCACAAATGCTGGTAACTGGGCCGAGCTGGCGCTCCAGCTCGTTCCAAAAACTCGAATCAACGGATATGGGTCGCCGCCTTCGCAGGAACGACGGCCTGATTTTTTTTGCGCAAATAGCAATACTACGCCCCGAGGAAACCACCCATGACGCATCCGTCGATCCACGCACGGACCCAACCCAGCAAGATCGCCTACCAGATGGCCGGCACCGGCGACGCGATCACCTATCGCGAGCTCGACGAGCTATCGAATCAGGGTGCGCATCTGTTCCGTTCGCTCGGGCTGAAGGCCGGCGATCACATCGCGTTCCTGATGGAGAACCGGCTGGCGTTCATGGAGATCTGCTGGGCGGCGCAACGCGCAGGCCTGTATTACACCGCGATCAGCCGATACCTCACCCAGGACGAAATCGCCTATATCGTTGGGGATTGCGGCGCGCGCGTCGTCATCACCTCACCGAAATGCGCCGAGCAGATAAAGGGGCTGATTTCCGATGCTACCAGTGCCCCGCTGTTTTACATGGTCGATGAACCGCTGCCCGGCTTCCGCTCCTGGGACAAGGAAACGGCGAAGCAGCCGACCACGCCGATCGCGGACCAGGAAGCCGGCTACGACATGCTGTATTCCTCCGGCACCACCGGCCGCCCAAAAGGCATCAAGCGCGAATCCGAACACAATCCGATCGAGCTGCCGAATCCGTTCCTGAAGATTCTCTGCGCTGACATGTGCGGGATGAACGCCGACAGCATCTATTTGTCGCCGGCGCCTCTCTATCACGCGGCTCCGCTGCGCTTCAACATGATGGCTATCACGCTCGGTGGCACCTCGGTCATCATGGAATCCTTCGACGCCGAGGAATTCTTGAAGCTGATCGAGACGTACAAGGTCACCCAGTCGCAGCTGGTACCGACCATGTTCGTGCGCATGCTGAAGCTGCCGGAAGAGGTGCGCAAGCGCTACGACGTCTCCTCGCTGAAGGGCGCGATCCATGCCGCAGCGCCCTGTCCGATCGACGTCAAGGCAAAGATGATCGAGTGGTGGGGACCGATCCTGATCGAATATTATGCCGGCTCCGAAGGCAACGGCGTCACGGTATCGACCTCGCAGCAGTGGCTGAGCCATCGCGGCACCGTCGGCCGTGCCGTAGTCGGCAAGATCAGGATACTCGACGAGAACGACCGGGAAGTGCCGGTAAAGCAGATCGGCACGGTGTATTTCGCCGACGCGCCGGTGTTCTCCTATCACAACGATCCCGAGAAGACGAAGCGCGCTTATAACGCCAGGGGCTGGTCGACGCTCGGCGACGTCGGCTATCTCGACGAGGAAGGCTTCCTCTATCTCACCGACCGCAAGTCCTACATGATCATTTCCGGCGGCGTGAACATCTACCCGCAGGAGACCGAGGACGTGCTGATCACCCATCCGGGCGTTGCCGATGTCGCGGTGTTCGGCGTGCCAAACGAGGAGATGGGGGAAGAGGTCAAGGCGGTGGTGCAGCCGCACGACTTGGCGAAGGCGGGCAAAGAGCTGGAGGCCGAGTTGATCCTGTTCTGCCGCCAGCACCTCTCGCCGATCAAATGCCCTAAGAGCATCGACTTCCAGGCCGAACTGCCGCGCACGCCCACCGGCAAACTGGTGAAGCGCCACCTGCGCGACAAGTACTGGCCAAAGACCGCAGCGCGGGTTTAACGCGGAGCGCATCTCTTTGTCGTCGTCCCGGCTCGCCCCTCGCTTGGCCCGGAAGACTTGAGGAAAGCAACGCGCCCATGAACACGACCACCCTCCCCCACATCCCGCTTCCCTCCACCATCCGCTCGCGCTTCGTCGAGGATATCAACGGCCTGCACATGCACGTCCTGGAAGCCGGCTATGAGAGCAAGGGCCGGCCATGCGTGCTCTTGCTGCATGGCTTTCCCGAACTCGCCTACAGCTGGCGCAAGGTGATGCCGGCGCTGGCGGAGGCGGGCTATCACGTGATCGCGCCGGACCAACGCGGCTATGGCCGCACCACCGGTTGGGACGCGCGTTACGACGGCGATCTAAACGCGTTCCGGCTCACCAATCTGGTGCGCGACGCGCTCGGCCTGGTGTCGGCGTTCGGCTATCGCTCGGTCGCCGCCGTGGTCGGGCATGATTTCGGCAGTTCCGTCGCCGCGTGGTGCGCGCTGATCCGGCCCGACGTGTTTCGATCGGTTGTCCTGATGAGCGCACCGTTCGCAGGCGCACCGCAGCTTGCCTTTGATACCGTCGACGCGCCACCAAAGCCGAAGCGCGAGGATCCCGTGCATCGCGAGCTGGCCGCGCTGCCGCGTCCGCGCAAGCATTATCAATGGTACTATTCGACGCGGCAAGCCAACGCGGACATGTGGCACGCGCCACAGGGGGTGCATGATTTCCTGCGCGCCTATTACCATCACAAGAGCGCGGACTGGAAAGACAACCAGCCTTATCCGCTGCAATCCTGGTCCGCGGGCGAGCTGGCCAAACTGCCGACCTATTACGTGATGGATCTCGCGCGCAACATGGCCGAGACGGTGGCTGCGGAAATGCCATCGGCCGGGTCAATCGCAGCCAACCAATGGCTGCCCGACCGCGAACTCGCCTTCTACAGCGCGGAATATGAACGCACCGGTTTCCAGGGCGGCTTGCAGTGGTATCGCTGCGGTACCTCCGGCCTGTTCACCGCCGAGCTCGAAACCTGGTCCGGCCGCAGCATCGACGTGTCGTCCTGCTTCATCTCGGGCAAGCAGGACTGGGGCACTTATCAGCGTCCCGGCGTCTTTGAGGCGATGCGGGCGGCCGCCTGCACCCGCATGCTCGGCTGTCATCTGGTCGACGGCGCTGGACACTGGGTGCAGCAAGAGCAGCCCGTGGAAGTGAACAGGTTATTGATCGCGTTCCTGCGCATCGGCGCGAGTACTTGAATGATTTGACCAACCAATTGTGCACGCATATAAAAGATTTAGAATAATTCTAAATCGAAAAAGGGCGTGCTGTGAAGAATTTCGCCGAGTTGACCGAGCGCGAAGTGCTGGCGGTTGCGATCTCCGCGGAAGAGGAAGACAGCCGCATCTACATGACCTTCGCCGAGGATCTGGCGGAGCGCTATCCGGAATCGGCCAAGCTGTTCGAGGAAATGGCCGAGGAGGAAAAAACCCATCGCCACATGCTGCTGGAGATGTATGAAAAGCGTTTCGGGCCAAATCTCCCGCCCATTCGCAGGGACAACGTCAAAGGATTTTTGCGCCGCCGTCCGATCTGGCTCACCAAGAATCTGTCGCTCGATACCATCCGCAAGGAAGTCGGGACGATGGAGTTCGAAGCCGAGCGGTTTTACGTCAAGGCCGCCGAACAAACCCAGGATGTCGGTGTCCGCCGGCTGCTCGGCGATCTCGCGGAGGCGGAAAAGGGCCACGAGAAGACTGCGGCCAAACTGACCGACGAGATCCTCAAGCCCGATGTGCGCGCGGAGGAAGACAGGACCCGCCGGCGGGTGTTCGTTCTGCAATATGTGCAGCCGGGCCTTGCCGGATTGATGGACGGGTCGGTATCGACGCTCGCGCCGCTGTTCGCCGCGGCCTTTGCGACGCATCAGAACTGGCAGACATTCCTTGTCGGTCTCGCCGCCTCGATCGGCGCCGGCATCAGCATGGGCTTTGCGGAAGCGTTGTCGGACGACGGCTCGCTGACCGGGCGCGGTTCGCCATGGCTGCGCGGCGCGGCCAGTGGCGTGATGACGGCGCTCGGCGGCCTCGGGCACTCGATGCCGTATCTGGTACCGGACTCCTGGGCCAATGCGTTCTGGATCGCAACCGCGATTGCCGGGGTTGTGGTGTTCTTCGAATTGTGGGCGATCGCCCTTATTCGGGCGCGGTATATGGACACGCCATTCCTGCAGGCGGTGTTCCAGATCGTCCTTGGCGGCGTTATTGTGCTCGCCGTCGGCATTCTCATTGGTGCGGCCTAGAAAGCTTTGCGGTGATGCCAAGACGATGTTTCAAACCCGGCTCCCGCCGCCAATTCAGCGTGTTGGCCGGCGCAGTGTTGTCGATTCCGCTGGCGCAGCCGGCATGGGCGATTGACGAAATCCAGGTCTACAATGCCGGCATTGCGGCCGTCGGCCAATTCACGATCGAGCAGCACCTCAATTATGTCGCGCTTGGGCTCAAGGATCCGCCGTTTCCCGGCGGCCTTGTCTCCAACCACAGCCTCAACGGCACGCCGGAATTTGCCTATGGCCTCACCGACTGGTGGGAGGTCGGTCTCTACCTGCCCTTTGCCGTCCAGGATCAGAAATTCATGTCCGATGCCTTCAAGCTGCGGACCCTGTTCGTCTCGCCCCACGCCGACCAGCGTGACTTCTTCTACGGCGTCAATCTGGAATTCAGCAACACGACGCCGCCATTCGCGCAGACGCGGTTCGCTCTGGAGGTGCGGCCGATCATCGGTGTCCGTAACGCCGACTACGAATTCATCGTCAACCCGATCGTGGATGCCGGCTTCGGAAAGCTTGGCGAGCTGGACTTTGCGCCGGCCGCGCGTCTGGCGCGAAAGCTCGCGCCGGATACGTTTTTGGGTCTCGAATATTACGCGGACTTTGGCGAGATCGGGAACATGCCGAAGCTTGCCGATCAGCAACACACTTTGTTCCTGGTTACCGATTTCAAGCTCGGCGTGGTCGACGTGGACTTCGGCGTTGGTTACGGATTGACGCCCTCGTCCGATCGCTGGGTCATTAAAACGATCATCGGCTACGCATTTCCGGTCCCGGGAAGCGATTCGAGCGCGGGCGAGCACAGCGCTGGCGGACCCGTCAATCCGATGTCGCACACCTCCACGCGATATCTGCAACCCTGATGAACCGGCGCCACGGATGTGCCACACTCGTGTCACGACTCGAAGAAATTATGGCGACTTCGATGAAGGGACATGCATGACCGATCGTTTGCAATACGGCACCACCGCGAAGCTATTCCACTGGCTCATTGTGGCGCTCCTGCTCGTACAATACCTGATCGGCTGGCTGATGCCGGACATTCATCGCGGCATGAGCCCCGGCGCCCCGATGACATTCCATATCTCCGTTGGGATCGTCATCCTGGCGCTCATCCTTCTGCGGTTCGCCTGGCGGCTTGCCCGTCCGGTCGCACCGGAGGGCTCGCTTCCTCCCTGGCAGCGGCTGACGTCCGGGGCCGTGCACTGGGCGCTCTATGCGCTGGTATTGGCGACGACCCTTACCGGCTGGCTGTTCGCGTCGTTTCGCGGCTGGTCGCTGTCATTTTTTTATCTCGTGCCGCTGCCGATGCTCGCTTCGGATAACGCAGCAGCGGGCAAGGCCATCGACGGCTGGCATCAGGCGATGGAGTGGACGCTGTTGGCGTTCATCGGCATTCATGTGGCGGCGGCGATGGCCCACGTCTTCATCTACCGCGATCGCATCCTGCAGCGGATGCTGCCAGGATAGTCGCCCATCGCAGCAATGGCGGTCTAGCGGCCGTCGTCCAACCGAAGCATTATTCCGGTGGGAGCAGAAAACAGACCGGGAGGACGACGTGGCAAAATCGCAATGGAGCTTCAAGACAGCGACCGAAATATCGGCAGCCCTTGCGGCAAGGAAAATATCCGCCGTCGAACTGGCGCAGGACGCGATTGGACGCATCGAACGCCACGACGCCAGGATCAATGCGGTTTGCGTCCGCGATTTCGGACGCGCACTGGACGCGGCCCATGCCGCCGACGCGGCGCTCGCGCGCGGCGAGGGAAAGCCGCTGCTTGGCATTCCCCTCACGGTGAAGGAATCCTACAACGTCGCAGGCCTGCCCACGACATGGGGCATTCCGGCGCAGAAGGATTTCCGGCCACCGGAGGATGCGCTGGCGATATCCCGGGTCAAGGACGCGGGCGGCGTCATCCTCGGCAAGACCAACGTGCCGCTCGGCCTCGGTGACTGGCAGAGCTACAACGATATCTACGGCACCACCAACAATCCGTACAACCTCGGCCGCACGCCCGGCGGCTCGTCCGGCGGATCGTCCGCGGCGCTCGCGGCGGGTTATGGACCGCTCTCGCTCGGCTCGGATATCGGCGGCTCATTGCGCGTGCCGGCGTTTCACTGCGGCGTTTTTGCGCACAAGCCGACCCTCGCGCTGGTGCCGACGCGCGGCCACACGCCGCCGCCGTTTCCCCCATTGCCCCTGGATCGCGACATGGCGGTGATCGGGCCGATGGCGCGTTGCGCGCTGGACCTCTCGCTCTTGCTCGACGTCATCGCGGGACCGGACCCGCTGGAGGCCGGCACGGCCTACAGGCTTGCCTTGCCGCCACCGCGTCACGGCGAATTGAAGAATTTCCGCGTGCTCCTGATCGATACCGACCCGGTGCTGCCGACCAATGCCGAAGTTCGGACGGCGATCGACCGGCTTGCCGCCAACCTCGGCAAGGCCGGCGTCAAGGTGGAACGCGAAAGCCGGTTATTGCCGGACTTCGCCGCCTCCTCGCGCCTCTATATGCGGATGCTGCTGTCGTTTCTCGCGGTTGGGTTCACGCCCGAAACCTATGCGGGCGCACTCGCCGCGGCGGCCAACCTGCCGGCGCAAGACATGAGCCTTCGGGCCGAGCGCTTGCGCGGCATCGCGCTTTCCCATCGCGACTGGGTGACGGGCGAGGGCGCGCGTGCGCATTTGCGGGCACAATGGCGCGCGCTGTTCAAGTCTTTCGACGCGGTGATCTGCCCGGTGATGCCGACGCCGGCCTATCCGCACGATCATTCGCCGGACCAGGAAACCCGTCGCATCGACATCGACGGCAAGGATCATGTCTACGCCGACCAGCTGGCATGGCCCGGCATCGCCACTTTGCCCGGCCTGCCCGCCACCGCGATACCGATCGGCCTGTCGACGGAAGGCCTGCCGATCGGCGTCCAGATCGTCGGTCCATGGCTGGAGGATCGCACGCCCCTGAAGCTCGCCGAACTGATCGAGCGCGAATTCGGCGGCTTTGTGCCACCGCCGGAGTTTAATGACTGAACCTCATCATTAGACGTCAAACACGATCACGCTGCGTACCGTCTTGCCGGCCTTCATCGCGGCAAAGCCCTCGTTGATCTCCGACAGCTTCAGCTTGGCCGAGATCCAGTCCTCCAGATGCAGCTTGCCCCGCATATAAAATTCGACCAGCCGCGGCATGTCGACGCGGAAATGGTTGGAACCCATCGACGAACCCTGGATCTTGCGTTCGCGCAGGAAATCAAAGCCGTGCAACTCGATCTTCTGGCCGAACGGAATCATGCCGACGATGGTCGCAGTACCGCCGGACGCCAGCATCGCAAATGCCTGCTCCGCGGTCTCCTTGCGGCCGAGCACTTCGAACGCGTGATGCACCCCGCCATTGGTGAGATCGCGCACCTGCTTCACCACATCGCCGTTATTGGGATCGATGATGTCGGTTGCCCCCAGTTTGGTGGCCAATTGAAGTTTCGCCGGATTGGTGTCGACCGCGATGATACGGCCGGCGCCGGCGATCTCCGCGCCGTTGATCGCGGCCATGCCGACCCCGCCGCAGCCGATGACCACAACCGTCTCGCCGGGCGCCACTTTCGCAGTGTTCACCACCGCGCCATAGCCGGTGACGACGCCACAGCCGATCAGCGCCGCCAGATCAAGCGGCATGTCCTTGCGAATTTTCACGATCGCATTCTCATGGACCAGCATCTGCTCGGCAAATGACGACAGGTTGAGAAACTGGTTCAGCTTCTCCGATCGCGCCCATGACAGCCTGTTGGATACGCCCGGCAACATCTTCACCGTGGTGTCGGTGCAGAGCACCGGCCGCCCGGTCGAGCAATTGTCGCAGGTGCCGCAGAACACCGACAGACACGTCACGACGTGATCGCCTGGCTTCACATAGGTCACATCCGAGCCGACCTGCTCGACGACGCCTGCGGACTCGTGGCCGAGCACCGCGGGAAGCGGATGTGGATAGAGCCCTTCCATGAAATGCAGATCGGAATGACAGAGCCCGGCGACACTGGTGCGGATCAGGACCTCGCGCGGCCCGGGCTTCTGCAGGCTGACGTCCTCGATCACAAGCGGTGCGTTGACTTCGTGCAGGACGGCGGCCTTCATCAGATACTCCCGTTTCCATCTTTGTTTTGTTATTGTAACCGGCGCCGATTACGCCATGAAGCCTACGCCGACACAAGCAACTCGGCGACCTCGGTCATGCCGGCGGCACGATCGCCGAGCAGAAGGTCGGTGATGGCACGCTGCGTCGCATTGTCCGCAAGCTGGAATGGATCGCGTGCGAGCAGGCGATGATCGATCACCATGCGGGAGAGCAGTAGCCTTCGGGCGTCGCCGCGCATCTCGTGGATGTGCCCGGCTTCCCACGAAAGCTGAACTGCGCTTGCGACATGATAGAGCAGGCTGGTGGCGCGCCGCGCCTCGGCTTCGTTCTCACTGCGCCCGGCCACCTCACGCGCAAAGCCTGTGGCGCGATCGGTGAGCGCGCGCAGGCGATCACGAAAGGCGCCCGGTACGCTGGGGCTGTCGTCGAGCCGGGCATGCAGGTCGGCGGCAAGGGCCGCGTCGGCGCCATGGCGGCCGATCGCGCGCGTGAGCGCGTCGATGGCGACGATGTTGCCGGTGCCTTCCCAGATCGAACCGAGATGCGCGTCGCGCAGCAGCCGCGCGGTTGCAAATTCCTCGATGTAGCCGATGCCGCCGCGCATCTCCAGCGCGTCGCCGCAGACCTTGCGCGCATCGCGCGTAGCGCGGAATTTCAGCGTCGGCGTCAGAATACGCAACAACGCCGCGGCATCCTGGCTGCCGGCTTCGGCGCGGTCGAGCGCGTCGGCGGTCAAGAAACCCATCGACAGCGCCTGCTCGGTAGCGAGCATGATTTTCATCAATTGCCGGCGTGCCAGCGGCAAATCGATAATTCGGCTTCCGAACACCACGCGATTTGCGGCGACCGTCATCGCGTCGTGATGGGCGCGGCGCATCAGCGCGGTGGATTTGACGCCGTTGGAAAGCCGCGACGAGTTCACCATCTCGGCCATCTGCACGAAGCCGCGATCGAGCCTTCCGACGGCATAGGCGATCGCGCCTTCCAGCTTGATCTCGCCCGAGGCCATCGAGCGGGTGCCGAGCTTGTCCTTCAGCCGGACGATCCGGTAGTGGTTCGGCGAGCCGTCGTCGAGCTTCCGCGGCATCAGAAACAGGCCGACGCCGCGTGTGCCGGGACCCGCGCCTTCCGGCCGGGCCAGCAGCATCACGACCTCGGCGTCCGCATTGGAGCAGAACCATTTCTCGCCCGACAGAAGCCAGTGATCGCCTTCCTGCGACGCGCGCGTGGTGAGCGTGCCGACGTCGGAGCCGCCCTCCTTTTCGGTCATGAACTGGCCGCCCTGGGTCAGCTTGCTCATGTCGGTCTGCGTCAGGCCGTCCAGGTATTTCGCTTTCAAAGCCTCGCTGCCGAAATTCGCCAGCAGCTTGGCGCAGCCGTCGGTGACATTGATCGGGCAACCCAGCCCGAACTCGGCCTGATTGAACAGAAACGTAAAGGCGTGCTTGGCAACGACGGGGTATTTCTCCGGCCAGCCCAAAATGCCCTTGCGCAGCGACATCGCATGAATGCCGAACTCGCCGAACGCGGCGCGCTCGAGCTCGCGATAGGCCGGATGATATTCGATCCACTGCACGTCGCGGCCGAAGCGGTCGCGCTGGTGCAGCACCGGCACGTGCCGGTCGGCGAGCCGGGCACATTCGTCGAGACGACTGCCCGCAAGCGCGCCCAACCGGTCGAGATGCGGTTCGATATGCCGGAACAGCGGATCGGGAAGATGGATGCGAAGCAGATCCGTCAACGCCGGGTCGGCGCGGTAAAAATTCATCCCCGAGGTGTCGGGGGCAAGCAGTCCCGGCCGGTCGGCGGAATTTGCAATGCGATCATGCTTGAGCGGCTGCATTGAATTCCCTTGTTCGTTTCCTCATCTGTTGGGTGGGAATATCGCACATCCGATGCCGGAGTGTCGCCCACCCCGGCTCGCAATTTTCGTTACAGGACCACCCCCAAGGCCAAGACCACGGTTAACGCCAAGCCCAAGACCAGCTTCGGCAGATCAAGGAAAGCTCCCATGGAAACGCCAAAATACAAAAATGCCCTCATCGTCGGCGCCGGCGAGGGTCTGAGCGCGTCGCTGGCCCGGCTGTTTGCCCGCGAAGGCATCAAGGTCGCGCTGGCGGCCCGCCGGGTCGAAAAGCTCGGCGCACTCTGCACGGAGACCGGCGCGCGCGCCTTTGCCTGCAACGCCACGGAACATGACGAGGTCGAGCGTCTGTTCGGCCTGGTGGAGCGAGAGATCGGCGCACCCGATGTGGTTGTCTACAATGCCAGCGCGCGGGCGCGCGGCGCTTTCCTCGACCTGGTACCCGCCGACGTGGCGCAGGCGATCACGGTGAGCGCGTTCGGCGGCTTCCTGGTGGCCCAGCAGGCGGCGAGGCGGATGCTGCCAAACAAGCACGGCGCCATCCTGTTTACCGGCGCTTCTGCAAGCGTGAAGGGCTATCCGCAATCGGCTCCCTTCGCGATGGGCAAATTCGCGTTGCGTGGCATGGCGCAGAGCATGGCGCGCGAATTATCGCCGCAAGGCATTCATGTCGCGCATTTCGTGATCGACGGCGGCATTCGCAGCGCGACGCGGGCCGAGCCCGCCGACCGGCCGGATTCGATGCTCGATCCCGACGCCATTGCCTTGAGTTACTGGAACGTGTTGCAACAGCCGCGCAGCGCCTGGACCTGGGAATTGGAAGTGCGGCCCTGGGTCGAGAAGTTTTGAGAATGTGACGGATTCGCATTCCCGTCATTGCGAGCGTCAGCGAAGCAATCCATGGCCACGCGAGGAAAGTCGGATTGCCTCGTCGCGTTGCTCCTCGCAATGACCGATTAAGGACTGAGTATCTGGCTTTTCAGACCGTTGCCTGATGCGCGATCTGGCGGGCCACCAACCGCCAGCTCGCGCAGGGAATCTCCTCATGGCTTACGTCGATCTTTTTTTCGAAGCGCACCAGCTTCCAGTCGTCGGGGTGACGTATGAAGGCAAAGCCGGACTTGCGCGCCAGGCCCATCATGACGTCGTTGGAGCGCAGCGTATCGCCGAACACGCGACTGGCGCCAAACGCCGCCGCCCTGCATTCCAGATTCCGCAGCAACGCCGATCCGATGCCCAGGCCTTGCCAGCGGTCGTCGACCGATATGCCAAACTCGAAACTTGCCGTATCAGCCACAAAGCCATAGCGGGCTTCGCCGACGACGGCCTCGACGCCGTCGATCGTCATCACCGCGATCACGCTGAACCGGTCGCGCTCGCCGACATGGATGAAATGATCGAGCTCGGTCCGCGGCAGTTCGCTCATGGCGCCAAGGAAACGGTTGTAGCGGGAGCGGGCGGAGAGCGAGCGGAAGTACCCTTGCAACGCCTCCGCGTCACCGGGCTCGACAAAACGAACCGCCAGGGTTTTGCCACTGCGCAGCCGCAGGATGTCGGTGTGCTGCCGGAGGTCATCAAGACGAAGCGTGGTCATGGCGGGCTCCCAATGTTTCCGAAAGACGCTGGCCGGCGCCCCTTTAAGAGGCGGCGCCGGCGTGGCGGCATCTAAGCCCGCCAAAACGGCTTCTCGGCCTCGCGGACGACGTCGCTCCACGAAAGTCCGACATCGTGCAGGTCGCGGTCCCTCCATTGGGCCAGCTCGTGCCGCTGACGCCAGCGGTCGCTCCAGAGGTGCAGCGTGCCACTGAGTTGGGCCAAAAACCCCGTTCCATGATTATTTATCATCGTGTCGTGCGAGCATGTGGACATTTCGGTCTCCTGAATTTAGGATGTTTGGTTGAGTATCGCGGCTGCTTGGGGTTTCGACAAACGACACTTTGCAACGCTTCGGATGATATAAACTCATGATTTGAGGCAGCAGGAAATGACCGCCCGATTGCCATCGCTCAACGGTTTGCGCGCATTCGAGGCCGCCGCCCGGCATCTGAGCTTCACCGTTGCCGCAGCCGAGTTGAACGTCACCCAGACCGCGATCAGCCATCAGATCCGCCGGCTTGAGGAGGAACTCGGGATTCGCCTGTTCGTCCGGCAGAACCGCAGTTTGGCGTTGACGCCTGAAGCCAGGGATTACCTTCCCGGCATTCGCGCGGCGTTCAACGATCTGCGGCTCGCCACCGACCGGCTATTGCGCAAGGAAAACGATCGTGTACTGACGGTCTCGACGCTGGCGTCGCTGGCCGCCAAGTGGCTGCTGCCAAGGCTCTCCACGTTCCAGCAGGCGCACCCCGGCGTCGACGTCCGCATCACCACATCGACCAGCCTGGTCGACTTCCAGCGCGACGACGTCGACGCGGCGATTCGCTACGGCCGCGGCCATTGGCCCGGCCTGCGCGCCGACTGGTTGATGGCCGATGAATTGTTCCCGGTGTGCAGCCCGGCGCTGCTGAACGGCGACAAGCCGCTGCGCTGCCCGGAAGATCTGACCAATCACACCCTGCTGCATTCCAGCGGAGGCTATGACGACGACTGGCGGCTATGGCTGACCGCCGCAGGGCTGCCGTCGAACATCTCGAAACAACCGGGATTGAGCTTCGATCTGATCTTGATGACCGTGCAGGCCGCGATCGACGGGATCGGGGTTGCGATGGGCCGGACTTCCTATGTCGAGGCCGACATCGCCAAGGGACGCCTGGTCGTTCCGTTCAGGATTGCGCTGCCGGCCAACGCCGGTTTCTATCTCGTCTCACCCGAGGCGCGCGCCGAGTCGGCGAAGCTAGCGGCGTTCCGGCAATGGCTGATCGCCTCGGTCCAGGCCGGTGCGAGAATCACCTAACCGCTTGGATTCACACCGGCGCAATGACGGCGGCATTGACCTCCTCCGCGTTTTCCGGTTGGTCATGCTGGCTTGACGTGGCAGATTGCCGCAAGAACAGAAAAGCAATGGGGAGCATTTCATAATGTCGCAATCGTCCAGTTCGCCGCCGCCCCAGATCAAGTCGCGAATTGGCGCCATTCTCCGGTCGACCAGCGGCAACTTCCTCGAACAGTTCGATTTCTTCCTGTTCGGCTTTTATGCGCCCTATATCGCCAAGGCGTTTTTTCCATCTCAAGACGATACCGCAGCACTGCTCCACACCTTCGGCGTCTTCTGGCTGGGCGCGCTGATGCGCCCCGTCGGCGCAATCGTGCTCGGCGCCTACATCGATCGCATCGGCCGCCGCAAGGGTTTGATCGTAACCCTGGCGATCATGGCGCTCGGCACCGTAACGATCGCGGTCTGTCCAGACTATGCTCGCATCGGTGTTGCCGCGCCAATTATCGTTTTGCTAGGCCGCTTGCTACAGGGCTTTTCCGCCGGAGTCGAACTCGGCGGCGTCTCGGTCTATCTTGCCGAGATCTCGACCCCCGGCAATCGAGGTTTCTATACTTCTTTCCAATCCTCCAGCCAGCAGGTCGCGATTTTCGTCGCCGCGATCATCGGATATATCCTCAACCAAACGGTGACAGGCGACACCGTCGCATTCCTCGGCGGGCTTGAATTCGCCAAATGGCGAATTCCCTTCTTCGTCGGCTGCCTCATCATTCCCGTCATCTTCTTTCTGCGCCGAACGCTGGAGGAAACGCCGGAGTTCCTGGCGATGAAGCACCATCCCTCTACATCCGAGGTCTTCCGCTCTGCGGCGGTGAACTGGAAGATCATCGTGCTCGGGATGATGGTCGCGGTTTTGACCACCACGACCTTCTACTTCGTCACCGTCTACACGCCGACTTTTGGCAGGAGCGTGCTGAAGCTCTCGTCACAGGACGCGCTGCTCGTTACCCTTTTGGTGGCAGTAACCAACTTCTTCTGGAATCCGGTCGGCGGCGCGGTGTCCGACCGTCTCGGCCGAAAACCGGTGCTCTTGACGATCGCGTGTCTGTCGCTCGTGACCGCCTATCCGGCGCTGCACTGGCTGGTCTCGGAGCCCACCTTCGGCAAGATGCTGGCGGTCGAAATGATGTTCTCGTTCTACTTCGGCGTCTATAGCGGCACCATGCTGGGCGCGCTGGTCGAAGTAGTGCCCAAACATGTTCGCACCACCTGCTTCTCTCTTGCTTTCGCGCTGGCGGCAGGACTGTTCGGTACGTTCACGCCGTTCGCATCGACCTTGCTGATCGATTACACGGGCGACAAGGCTTCTCCCGGCCTATGGCTAATGTGCGCCGCCGTCATCGGCATCATCGCCGCGCTGACGATCTATCGCAGCGGCGAGACCACGGCCAAGCAGGCGGCGCTCGCGACCTGAGTCTCTAGCCATGCCCGGGCAGCGCATCGGCCTGCCCACGCGCCGGTTTTGATTTCCGTGCAAACCAGATAACAACGGGCATGGTCGATTTGACGCGCAAACACGACGTGCTGGTGATCGGCGGCGGCAACGCCGCGCTGTGCGCCGCGATCGCAGCACGGCGCGCCGGCGCTGAGGTGCTGGTGCTGGAGGGCGCGCCGAAATTCTATCGCGGCGGCAACACCCGCCACACCCGCAACATGCGCTGCGCCCACGATGCGGCGACCGAGATCCTCACCGGGCCCTACACTGAAGAGGAATTCTGGGAGGATCTGCTTCGCGTCACCGGCGGCGAGACCGACGAGGAGCTGGCGCGCCACATGATCCGCGAGTCCAAGGACATATTGGGCTGGATCGTCGAACAGGGCGTGCGCTGGCAGCCCTCGCTCGGCGGCACGCTCAGCCTGGGGCGGACCAATTCATTCTTCCTCGGTGGCGGCCGGGCGATGTTGAACGCGCTCTATCTCACCGCCGAGCAGCTTGGCGTCGAGGTTCTCTACGACGCCGAAGTGCTCGATCTCGAAATCGCCGACGGCATGTTCCTTTCTGCCGCGCTGAAGCAAGGCGACGGCCGCGCCACCGTCGCGGCTTCGACCCTTGTTGCCGCCGCCGGCGGGTTCGAGGCCAACATCGAATGGCTCAAGCAATATTGGGGCGAGGCCGCCGACAATTTCCTGATCCGCGGCACTCCCTATAATCGCGGCTCGATCCTGAAGATGCTGCTCGCCAAGGGCGTGCAGGAAGTCGGTGATCCCACGCAATGTCATGCGGTCGCGATCGACGCGCGCGCGCCGAAATTCGACGGCGGCATCATCACGAGACATGATTCCGTGGTGTTCGGCATCGTCGTCAACAAGCACGCCCAGCGCTTCTACGACGAGGGCGAGGATATCTGGCCGAAGCGCTACGCCATCTGGGGGCGACTGGTGGCAGCCCAACCCGATCAGATCGCCTATATCATTTTCGACGCAAGCTCGCGCAACAGCTTTATGCCGACGCTGTTTCCGCCGATCGAAGCTGGCAGCATTGCCGATTTGGCTTCCAAGCTCGAGCTCGATCCCGCCGCGCTTGAAAAAACCGTCGCCGATTTTAATGCGGCCGTCAGGCCCGGCACCTTCGACCACACCATCCTCGATGATTGCCGTACCGAAGGCCTGACGCCGCCGAAGACCCATTGGGCGCGGCGGATCGAAACATCGCCTTATTATGCCTACCCGGTGCGGCCCGGCATCACCTTCACCTATCTCGGCACCCGTGTGAACAAGCAGACGCGTATGCTGATGAAGAACGGCAAGCCCGCCGCCAATATGTTCGCAGCCGGCGAGATCATGGCCGGCAATGTGCTCGGCAAAGGCTATGCGGCGGGCATCGGAATGACCATTGGCAGCGTATTCGGACGGATCGCGGGCCGGGAAGCGGCGAAGAATGCGCGGAATTAACTCGCGCCTGCACCGACAGGGAGGAGCCATGTCGCGCTTTACGATTGCCGCGGCTGCGGCCGCCCTGATGGCGGCGACTTCGGCGCAAGCCGCCGAGCCTATTTCGCTAAGGGACATGGGCTCGTTCCATGTCGGCGGCCGCCTCGTCGAATTCAGCGGCAAGCCGGTGAGGGAGGTCGTGTTCACCCCGGGCGGCGTGCCGGCGAAGGTCGATCCGAACGGCACCTATCAGGTCGAGCAGATGTATGTGCAGTACTTCCTGCCGGCCAACGAACGCGGCGCCTATCCGCTGCTGATGTGGCATGGCGGCGGGCTGACCGGCGTCACCTGGGAGACCACGCCCGATGGTCGCGAAGGCTGGCTGAACTATTTCCTGCGCAAGGGCTGGGGCGTCTACAACTCCGACGCCGTCGAGCGCGGCCGCGCCGGCTGGGCGCAATATCCCGATATCTTCAAGAGTGAGCCGGTGTTCCTGACTACCGCCAATCCGTTTCTGCGCTTTCGTATCGGCGACGGTCCGAACTCCTACGACCCCGATCCCGCAAAGCGAAAATTGATGCCGGGCAGCCAGTTCCCGAACGACGGCTACGACAATTTCGTCAAGCAAAACGTGCCGCGCTGGACCACCAATGATGACGCGACGCTCGCGGCGTATCTTGCCGAGATCGACCGCGTCTGCCCCTGCATCATCATGTTCCACAGCCAGGCCGGCTTATTCGGCTTCAAGGCGGCACAGGCGCGGCCCGACAAGGTCAAGGCGCTGATCGCGGTCGAGCCCGCCGGCGTCGGCGATCCCGCCCGTGTCGATGCCCTGAAGAACATTCCGACGCTGATCATCTACGGCGATTACATCGAGCGCGACCAGCGCTGGCCTAGGATGCGCGCCACCGGCGTCGCATTTGCGGAAGCTATCAAGGCCGCCGGCGGCAGCGTCGATGTCGTCGATCTGCCGCAAGCCGGCATCAAGGGCAATTCACACATGATCATGATGGACAAGAACAATGCCGAGGTCGCCGGCCTGATCGAGAAATGGCTGGAAGTCAAAGGCCTGACGAAGTAGCCAGCGTCTTCCAGCGAAGTGGATCCCGGTTCGCGTCAAGAAAACGCGTCAAGCAGAGAGAAAACGGCGCAGCATGCACGGAACCAGAATTTTGGAGGAAGCCGACCGCCTGATGACGGTCTGCAATTCCTGCCGCTATTGCGAGGGGCTGTGCGCGGTATTTCCGGCGATGGAGATGCGCCGCTCGTTTTCCGACGGCGACCTCAATTATCTCGCCAATCTGTGCCACGCCTGCGGGGCCTGTTACACCGATTGCCAATTCTCGCCGCCGCATGAATTCAACGTCAATGTGCCGAAGACGCTGGCCGTTGCGCGCGCCGAATCCTGGGCCGCCTATGCCTGGCCGCGCGCCCTCTCCGGCCTGTTCGCGCGTAACGGCCTTGCCATCAGCATCATCGCGGCCTTGAGCGTCGCCACGTTCATTTGCGGCTTTGCCGCCTTTACCGACCACCAGGTGCTGGTCGGCATCCACGCCGGCCCGGGTGCGTTCTACGCGCTGATGCCGCACAATGCGATGGCAGCGCTATTCGGCGCTGCCTTCCTCTATGCGATGACAGCGCTCGTGATGGGCGTGCGCGCCTTCTGGCGCGATATCGGCGAGCCGATCGGCATGCTGATCGAGCCAGGCTCGCTCTGGCAGGCCATGAAGGACGCCGCGGGCCTGCGCTATCTCGACGGCGGAGGCGTCGGCTGCTTCAACGAAGATGAGCGCCCGACCGATCAGCGCAAGATCTATCACCACCTGACGTTCTACGGCTTCCTCTCGTGCTTCGCGGCCACTTCAGTGGCGACGCTGTACCACTATTTTCTTGCGCGCGAGGCGCCGTACCCGTGGTGGGACCTGCCGGTGATCCTCGGCACGCTTGGCGGCATCGGGCTGTTGATCGGGCCTGCAGGTTTGCTTGTGGAGAAATTCAAGCGCGATCCGGCGCTGGTCGACGAGAAGCGCACCGGCATGGACGTCGCCTTCATCGTCATGCTGTTTTTGACCAGCCTCACCGGACTTGGGCTGCTGTTGTGGCGCGACACCGCGGCGATGGGGCCCTTGCTGGCGCTGCATCTCGGCGTCGTGTTCGCGCTGTTCATCACGCTGCCCTATGGCAAGTTTGTGCACGGCTTCTACCGCTATGTCGCTTTGGTGCGCTACGCGAGGGAGCGGCGGATGATGGGGCATGTTTGATCAGACCAACATTCCGGGGCGATGCGCAGCATCGAACCCGGAATCTCGAGGTTCCGGGTTCGCTCGTGTCACTCGCGCCCCGGAACGACTCTAGAGATCCACCACCACGTAATCGCTTTCCACCGACACCTTGATGGTCTCCGCCACATAGGGCCCCTTCACCACGCTCGCGCCGGGCTCGACATTGACGGCATAGGCCCTGGTCCGAAACCGCTTCGGATCGCAATAGGATTGCCCGGTGCGGACATCGAATTCCCAGCCATGCCACGGACAGCGGATGATCTCGCCCAATCTTGTGTATTCGATCTCGCCGGGATCGGAGGATTGCGCCAAACCGATCAGCGGACCTTCACATAGGGCCGCGCCCTGATGCGGACAGCGGTTCAACAGGCCGAAGAATTCGCCATTGATGTTGAATACCGCAATCGGGCGCTGGTCGATGGTGAGAAATTTTCGCGTGCCCGGCGGCAATTCATCCACCGGCGCGATCACATGCCGCGTCATTTTGATTTACGCCAAACCATAAAGCTTCAGCGCATTATTGAGGTAAAACGCCTCGCGATTGGCGTCGCTGACGCCGGGCGGCAGCACCCGCGACGGCTCGTCAAAATCCCAGTGCGGATAGTCGGTCGCGAACAGCAATTTGTCCCAGCCGACCCAGTCGATCACGTCGAACAGATGGTCGCGCCTTTCCGGGTCTTCCATCGGCTGGGTGGTAAAATAAATGTGGTCGCGAATATATTCCGACGGCGGGCGCTTCACATGCGGCACCTCGCTCTTCAGCCGCTGCCAGTTCTTGTCGAGCCGCCACGACAGCGACGGCGCCCAGCCGAACCCGGCCTCGATCATGATCATCTTGAGTTTCGGATGCCGCTCGAACACGCCTTCGAGCACGATGCTCGCGAGTACCGCCTGCTGGCACTGTGAATGGCCGACCATCTCCTCGATGTAGAAGCTCGGCCAGCCCGAGGCGGTGATCGGATTGCCGCCGAAGCCGAAGGCATGCACGCCGACCGGAAGCCCGACCTCTTCGGCCGCTTCGTAAATCGGCCAGTAGCGGCGCTGTCCCAGCGGCT
>JBKQRS010000659.1:0-15940 GCA_052143915.1 Bradyrhizobium sp. | reverse complement strand
TGTACAATCGCGTGTCGATGGACGCGCGGGTGATATTGAGCGACTAGACTTCACAACGGCAGTGCGTCGAGCGCGCGCGGTTTGCCGGCGCCCGCGACATCGAAATCACGGCGCCGAACCGCGCCGGAAACAGGTCCGGGGCGTGTCGAAACCGGTTCTCGTCCTTGGAAATTGGTTGCGGGGATAGGATTTGAACCTATGACCTTCAGGTTATGAGCCTGACGAGCTACCGGGCTGCTCCACCCCGCGATAAACCGTTGCGCGCCTTACCGAAAAACCGAATGCCGAAACGGGTCTGGCCAACGCCCTAAGGCGCCGTTTCCGTCCGGAGGCTTCCTGAGAAGGCAACCCCTGGCAAATGCCCTTGGGTCGCGGGGGGTATGTACCAACGCGCGTCTGCTTTGGAAAGGGGCGAGAGCGACTTTTGAGGATTTTATGACGGCAAAAATCGGCCAAATCGCGCTTTTCGCGGGATAAGCCGGCCCGCCACGGCGCTCTTGCCAGAAGTTCCATAAAAGCCCAGCTTTGAGGCCAAAAAAGCCGCGCAAGAAGCCTCGAGGGAAACGCCATGGACCAGTCACTTAAGAGCCCGGGGCAACGCGCCCTGGATGATGCCTTTCACGCCATGTTCGAGCTGACGCGGACCAGGCCCGCGCCTGCCCTTGCCGAGCGGCTTGACGCCCTGGCGCGGCTGCGCGCCGTCATCTCGGATAACGAAAGGCGTTTCGAGGAGGCCATCTCGGCGGACTTCGGCCATCGCTGCGCGACCGAAACCACGATCGCCGAGACGTTGCTGGTGCTCGGCGAGATCAGGCATGCCGCCAAACACCTGAAGAAATGGATGGCGCCGCAGCGCGTTTCGACCGCGCTGCAATTCATGCCCGCCAAAAACCGGCTGATGCCGCAGCCGGTCGGCGTCGTCGGCATTATCGCGCCGTGGAATTACCCGCTGCAGCTGACGCTGGCGCCGGCAGTGGCCGCGCTGGCCGCGGGCAATCGCGTGATGATCAAGCCGAGCGAGCTGGTGCCACGGTTTTCCGCAGCCCTGCGCGAGGTGATCGCGGCCAAATTCGACGCCACCGAGATGAGCGTCACCACTGTCGACGACGACATCGCGCAGGCCTTCGCGTCGCTGCCGTTCGATCATCTGATCTTCACCGGCTCGACCCGTGTCGGCCGCCTCGTCGCGGAAGCCGCGGGACGCAACCTGACGCCGGTCACGCTCGAACTCGGCGGCAAATCGCCCGCCATCGTCGACCGCTCCGCCGATCTTGGCCAAGCCGCCGAGCGTATCGCCTATGGCAAGCTGCTCAACGCCGGCCAGACCTGCATCGCGCCGGATTACGCGCTGGTACCGGAAAGTCAGGTGCAGGATTTCGCCGACCTGCTGCAGGGCCGCATGCGGCGCATGTACGGCACCAATCCTGACAACGCCGATTACACCTCCATCGTCTCCGACCGGCATTACGCGCGGCTCGAGGGGCTCGTGGCCGACGCCGCCGCCAAGGGGGCGCGGATCATGCAAGTGGCGAGGTCGGACGATCCCGCCTGGAAATCGAAGCGCAAGTTTCCGCCGACCGTCATTGTCGGCGCGACACCGGACATGACGGTCATGCAGGAGGAAATCTTCGGACCGCTGCTGCCGATCATCGGTTACCGGGATGCCGCCGAGCCGGTCTCCTATATCAACAGTCACGACCGGCCGCTGGCGCTTTACTGGTTCGGCAAGGACGATGCGGCGCGCGACGAGGTACTCGCCCGCACCATTTCCGGGGGCGTCACCGTCAATGACTGCCTGTTTCACTTTACCCAGATCAATCAGCCGATGGGCGGCATCGGCGCGTCCGGCACCGGCGTCTATCACGGCGAATGGGGTTTCAAGAGCTTAAGCAAACTGAAGCCGGTGTTCTATCGCTCGCCGCTCAACCGGCTAGCCGATCTCTATCCGCCCTACGGCGCCAAGGTCGCGCGGCTGGAAAAGCTGCTGCGATTGATGTCGTAGGGGGACCGTCATTCCGGGGCGATGCGTAAGCATCGAACTACGATGTGCAATTGCACATCGGAGAATCTCGAGATTCCGGGTCTGGTGCTACCGCACCATCCCGGAATGACGACCAAACAAGCAGCAATTTTCCGGGGGGACACGGGTGATGGATACATTCGACTTCGTAGTAGTTGGTGGCGGCTCCGGGGGCTGCGCGGTCGCAAGCCGTCTCTCCGAGGATCCCGCCACCTCCGTGGCGCTGCTCGAAGCCGGCGGCAAGGACGACAATTGGGTGGTTACGACGCCCGGCGCGCTGATCCTGATGGTGGCCGGCAAGGTCAACAATTGGGCGTTCGACACGGTGCCGCAAGCAGCTCTCAATGGCCGGATCGGCTATCAGCCGCGCGGCAAGGGGCTCGGCGGCTCGTCCGCGATCAACGCGATGGTCTATATCCGCGGCCACAGACGCGACTACGACCAATGGGCCTCGCTCGGCAACACCGGCTGGTCCTATGCCGACGTGTTGCCCTATTTCAAACGCTCGGAAGACAATTCCGAACTGGGCGGGGAGTATCACGGCCAGGGCGGGCCGCTTCATGTTTCGGGATTACGAACCGACAATCCGGTGCGCGAGATCTATCTGCAGGCCGCGCGCGAGGCCCAATTCCGGATCCGCGAGGATTTCAACGCCGAGCAGCAGGAGGGCCTTGGCTCTTATCAGGTCACGCAGAAGAACGGCGAGCGCTGGAGCGCGGCGCGCGGCTACATTCACCCCTTCATGGCCACCCGCGCCAACTTGCGCGTCGAGACCAACGCGCACGCCACCCGCATCCTGTTCGAGGGCAAGCGCGCGGTCGGCGTCGAATACCGGCAGGGCAAGGAGACCAGGCAAATTCGCGCCCGCCGCGAAGTGATCCTTTCCTCCGGCGCGTTCCAGAGCCCGCAGCTATTGATGCTTTCAGGCGTCGGCGACAGCGCCGCGCTGGCCAAGCACGGCATCGCCACCACCCACCATTTGCCCGGCGTCGGACAGAATTTGCAGGATCATCCGGATTTTGTCTTTGGCTTTACCTCCGACGCGCCGCACTTTGCAGGCCTGTCGCTCGGTGGCATCGCGCGGATCTTCAAGGGCATCGCGCAATACCGGCGCGAGCGGCGCGGGCCGATGACGTCGAACGTCGCCGAATGCGGCGGCTTCCTCAAGACCCGGCCCGACCTCGACGTGCCCGATATCCAGCTGCATTTCTGCATGGCGATGGTGGCCGATCACGGCCGCAAGCCGCGCTGGGGCACCGGCTTTTCATGTCACGTCTGCGTGCTACGCCCGAAAAGCCGCGGCAGCGTCTGGCTGCAAAGCAAGGATCCGCTTGCCCCGCCTGCGATCGATCCGAACTTCTTCGGCGAGGATGCCGACCTCGACACCATGGTCGCAGGCTTCAAGATGACGAAACGGCTGCTTGACGCGCCCGCGCTGAAAGCGCTGCAAAAGTCCGATGTCGTCACGGCGGGGATCGAAACCGACGATCAGATACGCAAGGTGCTGCGCGAAAATGTCGACACCGTCTATCACCCGGTCGGTACCTGCAAGATGGGCGTCGACGATTCCAGCGCCGTGGTCGATCCGAAACTGAAGGTCCACGGCCTTGAAGGCCTGCGCGTCGTCGATGCCTCGATCATGCCGACCTTGATCGGCGGCAACACCAATGCCCCGACCATCATGATCGGCGAGAAGGCCGCCGACATGATCAAGGCGGAGCTGCGGGCGAGTTGATTGAAGGACAGCATCATTCCTGCGTAATGGCTTCGCCGTCATCCCTGCGTGAGCGCAACTGCGCTCACGCAGGGATGACGGTGACACGCGCGGCGAAGCATCACGTCAGCAAGAACCCGCCATCCACCGTGATGACGCTGCCGGTCATGTAGCGCGAGGCGCTGGAGGCGAGCAGCATGATGGCGCCATCGAGATCGGATTCGGTACCGACCCGGCGTTGCGGAATCCGCTTTGTCAGTTTCTCGCCGCCTGGCGTCGACCAGAAATCGTGGTTGATTTCGGTATCGATATAGCCCGGCGCCAGCGCGTTGACGCGGATCCGGTTGCCGGCCAGCTCCAGCGCCAGCGCTTTGGTGGCCTGGATGATGCCCGCCTTCGAGATGGTATAGGGCGAGAGAAACTTCATCACGCCGAAGCCGAGCACGGAGGCGATATTGACAATATTGCCGTCCTGTTTGCGCGCGATCATTCGCCGCGCCATTTCGGTGGCCGCGAAATACGCGCCCTTGAGGTTGGCATTGATGACGGAATCCCAGTCTTCCTCCGTCTGCTCCACCGCAAGCTTTTCAATCGCAATCCCGGCATTGTTGACGAGCACGCTGACGGGCCCAAGCGCGGCCTCGGCGGCATCGATCGCTTTGCCGATCGAGGCCATGTCGGTCACGTCCATTTGCACGGCGACGGCGCGGCCGCCTTTGGCACGTATCTCGCCCTCCAGGCTCTTTAGCTTTGCGGTCTGACGCGCCGCCAGCGCGACTGAGGCGCCATGCGCGGAAAGAACGCGCGCGAATTGCCGGCCCAGCCCCTGCGAAGCGCCGGTGACGAGAATGATTTCTTTACTGACGTCGAATAGACCGGCCATGACCAACTCCGCGAGGAAGCCCGCGCGGACATATTGATACAGACGATTTTAGCGATCGCAAACCCGTTTCGTTGACCAAATCCCGACACCCGCAGAGAACCGTCGCCGATGAACAGTTTCGACGCCGTTGTCTATCTCGCGCTGATTGTCGCCGCCGTCTCCGGCTTCAATGCCGGATTGCTGCGCAGCGCGGTGACGATCCTGGCCTATCTGATCGCGATGCCGATCGCGGTCTGGATCATGTCGCTGGTCTCGACTGACCTCGACGGCAGGTTCGGCTCGCCGTTGGTGCAGAACTCGCCGCTGTTGTTCGGGATTTTTCTGATTACCGGCATCGTGCTCGGAAAGCTGATGCGAATGGCGCTCGACGAAACCGTCGGGCCTCAAGCCAGTGTCGGAGATCGCCTCGCCGGCGCGGCACTTGGCGCCGTGCGCGTCGGCCTTGTCGCCCTCACGCTGGTATTGATTTTCGACCAGCTCGTGCCTTCGGACCGCCAGCCGACGTTCCTCACCGGTTCGCAGCTGCGGCCGCTGTTGTCGGTGGCCGGCCAGAGGGGCTTCAAATCCCTGCCCCCTGATATCGTCGCCTATATCGATCGACTGAAAAAAGATCGGCGGATTTGAGCCGGGGACTGGCTCTGATATGCAAATCGGCGGTAGACGGTCTCTTATCAGGGCCGCCTGGGTTGGCTAAAGTGGCCGGAACGGGTAACAAAAATCATCCGAACCGACGGGAGTGAGACAGTGGATCTTGGGATCAAAGGCCGGCGCGCCATCGTTTGCGCATCCAGCAAGGGCCTGGGACGCGCCTGCGCCATGGCGCTCGCGGCCGAGGGCGTGCATGTCACGGTGACCGCGCGCGGCGCGGAGGCGCTCGCCAACACCGCCGCCGAATTACGCAAGCTTTATCCCGGCGTGACGGTGACCGAAGTATGTGGCGACATCACCACGCCTGCCGGCCGCGAAGCCGTGTTGAAGGCCTGTCCGGATCCGGATATCCTGATCAACAATGCCGGCGGCCCGCCGCCGGGCGATTTCCGCAACTGGACCCGCGACGACTGGATCAAGGCGCTCGACGCCAACATGCTGACCCCGATCGAGCTGATCAAGGCGACGGTCGATGGCATGATGGCGCGCAAGTTCGGCCGCATCGTCAACATCACCTCGGGTGCGGTGAAGGCGCCGATCGATGTCTTGGGATTATCGAACGGTGCGCGCGCCGGCCTCACCGGCTTTGTCGCCGGCATTGCGCGCAAGACCGTGATCAACAACGTCACGATCAATTCCCTTCTGCCGGGTCCGTTCAATACCGACCGGCTGCGCGGCGCGGTCGCAAAGGCGGAGGCGGAAAGGCGCGGCGTGACGGTGGACGAGATGCTGGCGGAACGGGCAAGACTCAATCCCGCCGGACGCTTCGGCGAGCCCGAGGAATTTGGGCTTGCCTGCGCGTTTCTGTGCGGCGCCAAGGCGGGCTTCATCACCGGACAGAACATCCTGCTCGACGGCGGCGCATTCCCCGGCACGCTGTAGATCAAGGCGAACCCACCGGCGCCGTCGATCTGATCGGCGCCGGCTTTGCGATCAAGGGAAGCCGCCGCATGCGCTGGAACGTGGGCAGGGTCAGAATCGCCAAAATCGTCGAGCTGGAGACGATCGGCAGCACGCGATTCATCCTGCCCATGGCCAGCCATGAAGAAATCTTGAACCTGCCATGGCTCATTCCGCATTTCGCGTCGGAGGAAGGCCGCCTGAAGATGTCGATCCACGCGCTGGTGGTCGAGACCCCCACGCGCCGCATCGTGGTCGACACCGGGCTTGGCAATGACAAGCAAGGCCGCAATGTGCCGACCTGGAATAACCGGAAAACGCCTTTCCTCGAAGCCATGACCGCGGCAGGCTTTCCGCCCGACAGCATCGATACCGTGCTCTGCACCCATCTGCATGTCGATCACGTCGGCTGGAACACGCGGCTCGAAGGCAATCGATGGGTGCCGACCTTCGAAAAGGCGCGCTATCTGTTCGGCAAAACCGAGTACGAGTACTGGCGCGACCACAGCGCGGAGCCCGATAAAGCGGCAGTATTTCACGACTCCGTGAAGCCGATCATGGATGCCGGCAGGGCCGATCTGGTCGCCAGCGACATCAGGCTGTGCGATGAAATCGCCCTGATCCCGACGCCCGGCCACAGCCCGGGGCATCTGAGCGTTCACATCAGATCCGAGGGCGAAGAGGGCCTGCTCACCGGCGATGTCGCCCATCATCCCTGCCAGATGGCGCATCTCGACTGGTCCTCGACCGCCGATTCCGATCCCGTGGAGGCAATAGCGACCCGGCGCGATCTGTTCTCTCGCTTTGCCGATCGGCCCATCCTCGTGATCGGTGGCCATTTCGATGCCGGTGCCATCAGGCGCGACGGCGATGCCTTCAAATTCGTCGTTTAGGGCGATCTCGCTGGACCGCTCCCGAAAGGGGGCAGCAATGCGCCGCCCAGTCAGCAGTTGAATTTCACCGCCCGCTGTTCCATGAAGCATTCAAGCAACGGAACCGCCCCAGGGAGTGATGGAAAATGAAGCTTGTTCGCTATGGTGAAATTGGCAAGGAGAAGCCCGGCCTCGTCGACAAATCGGGCCAATTACGCGATCTGTCGGCGCATCTTGCGGACTTCGTCGGCGACGCCTTTTCACCCGCCTCGCTGGCCAAGATCGCGGACCTCGACCCCGCCAAGCTTCCCGCCGTCGGCGGCAACCCGCGGCTCGGCGCGCCGGTCGGCGGCCAGCCCAAATTCATCGCCATCGGCCTGAATTATTCCGACCACGCCGCGGAAGTCGGAATGCAGCTTCCGACCGAGCCCATTGTCTTCATGAAGGCCAACAACAGCCTGTGCGGGCCCAACGACGCGGTCGAGAAGCCGCGCGGCTCGACCAAGCTCGATTGGGAAGTCGAGCTCGCGATCATCATCGGCACGCGCGCCAAATATGTTTCGGAAGCCGACGCCCTCAATTACGTTGCCGGCTACAGCGTCTGCAACGACGTGTCCGAGCGTTTCTTTCAGATCGAACGGCTCGGTCAGTGGACCAAGGGCAAGTCGCATGACACGTTTGGTCCGCTCGGTCCCTGGCTCGTGACCAAGGACGAGATCGCGGACGTGCAGAAGCTGCCGATGTGGGCCGACGTCAACGGCAAGCGCTGCCAGACCGGATCGACCGCCACCATGATTTTCGGCGTCAGGAAGATCGTTTCCTACCTCTCGGAACTGATGACGCTGATGCCGGGCGATGTCATCGCGACCGGCACGCCGCCCGGGGTCGGCATGGGCATGAAGCCGCCGAAATTCCTCAACGTCGGCGACGTGGTCACGCTCGGCATCGAAGGGCTTGGCGAACAGCGGCAGCAAATCATCGCCGCGTGAGGCGCCTTGCGAGAGGCATCCGGAAAACTCATCATCGCCGGGACACACCCGGCCATGAAAAAAATAACAGGGCCTCCGTTCCTTTGAGGACATTCGAATGAAACTCACCTTCTCCCCGGCCTCGCCATTCGCCCGCAAGGTGCGCATTGCCGCAATCGAACTCGGCCTGATCGACAAGATCGAATTCGTGCCGACGGCGGTGGCGCCGGGCCAGCCCAACGACGAATATTCGCGCATCACGCCGGTGAAGAAACTGCCGGTGCTGATCCTGGACAATGGCGACGTTATCCTCGATTCCTATGTCATCGTTGAATACCTCGACGAGCTCGCCGGCGGCGGAAAGCTCATTCCGGCCTCTGGCGCGACACGATGGAAGGTCAAGAGCGACCATTCGCTGCTGCAGGGCATGCTGGATTCCATGCTGTTGTGCCGCTACGAGAAAATGGTGCGGCCGGAACCGCTGCGCTGGCAGGCGTGGGCGGACGATCACTGGAATCGCGCGTGGAACGGAATGGCGCGCTTCGAGAACCAGCCTGACATGCTGTCGCGCCCGCTCGATATCGCGCAAATCGCGCTCGCTTGCGTGCTCGGTTATGCCGATTTCCGCTTCGCCGATTGCGGCTGGCGCAAGGCCTACCCGAAGCTCGATGCCTTCCATGAGCGAATGCTGAGCCGGCCCTCGGTCAAGATCTCCGTGCCGCCACCGGCCTGAGGCAGAGAGCCGTCATGGGTCTTAAATTCGCCGTCGGCGACCTCACCATCCATCGCCTCATCGAGCAGGAGACCACGTTCCTGCCGGCGCTGGATTTGTTGCCCGCGCTGACGCCTGACCTGCTCGCGGAGAACAGGCAGTGGATGCGAGAGGCGGGCGCGATCGACGCCGATGACGTGCTGATCCTGTGCTTTCAGTCCTACGTCGTACAGACCCCGCATCACACCATCCTGGTCGACAGCTGCATCGGCAATGACAAGCCGCGGCCGCTGCGCCCGAAATGGAATATGAAGACCGACGACACCTATATGCGCGCGCTGGCGGGTGCGGGTTTTTCGGTCGAGGATATCGATTTCGTGATGTGCACGCATCTGCACGTCGATCACGTCGGATGGAACACGCGGCTGGACGGCGGCCGCTGGGTGCCGACGTTTCCCAATGCGCGCTACGTCTTCGGTAAGGACGAATTCGATTACTGGACGGACCAGAACGCGAAGACGCCTGTGCCGCCGTTCGGCGACAGCGTGTTGCCCGTTGTCGGAGCCAGACGGGCCGACATCGTGCGCAGCGATTACGAGATCGGCGATCACATGCGCATCCTGCCGACGCCGGGCCATACGCCCGGGCAAGTTGCGTTCACCTTCGGCCGCGGCAAGGACGACGCCGTCTTCAGCGGCGATTTGATGCATTCGCCGCTGCAGGCACGCTATCCCGATCTATCGGCCAAATTCGATGTCGATCAGGCGCAGGCCGCCGCGACGCGGCGCAATTTCCTGGAACGCTATTGCGGCACCGACACCCTGTGCTGCCCCGCGCATTTCCCTTCCCCCTCGGCAGGAAAAATCCGGCGCCTGGGCAACGGATTTTCCTGCGAAGCGGTGGCGAGCTAGGCGTCCTGCTCAGTCAAACAGGCTCGGCGTGTGATTGACCACCGCGCCTTCGATGGCGAGCATTTTCAGCTTGGTGACGACGCCGCCATTGGCGGAGAATCCGCCGGGCTTGCCGCCGGCGGCGAGCACGCGGTGACAGGGCACCACGATCGGACAGGGATTGCGGCCGAGCGCCTGACCGACATCGCGCGACAGCTCGACACCGCCGAGCCGCCTGGCGATATCGCCATAGGTCATGGTCTTGCCCGGCGGAATGGTGCGGGCAATGTCATAGACCCCGCGGTGGAATTCCGGAACGCCATCGAGATCGAGCGCCACGTCGGCGAGATCGTTCGGCTTGCCCTCGAGCAGCTCGACGATCCCCGCGATCGCGCTCTGCACCTTCCCCGGCGGCGGCGCCTCCGCTATATCGCCATAGCGCTGGAGGATGCGGGAGCGGGTCTTGTCCTCGCTTCCCATCGGCAATTGCACCCCGTTGATGCCGCGCGCACCCCACACGATGCCGCAACTGCCGATCGCGGTTTCGAAGATTGCAAAGGTGTAGCCGGTCATGGCTGGCTCCAGATCTGATCGCCCCATGTTGTGAGCTTGATGCATGCCGGCAATATGGGCTTGGAGATTGTTGCGATCCACCCGGATTCCGGGGGAACTTGTGTTGTCCTATGAAAAAGTTGCCAGGATTTTCCGATGGATACGCGGGTCAAGCCCGCGTATGACTTCCGTCGTATGGCAATTGCGGCCTTTCCTCTCTCGTTATCCGCCTCCCGAGTCCCCCAATGCAAACCCTTCGCGTCAACGGATATGACATGGCCTATCTCGAGGTCGGACAGGCCAGGGATAACCGTCCTCCGCTGGTCTGCGTGCATGGCTCGCTGTGCGACTTCCGCATCTGGTCGGCGGTGCTTGGCCCGTTGTCGCGAAGCCATCGGGTGATCGCGGTGTCGCTACGGCACTTTTTCCCGGAGCATTGGGATGGCCGCGGCGATACTTATTCGATCGCGCAGCATGTTGCGGACATGATCGCCTTCATCGAGCAGCTCGATCCAAAGCCGGTGGATCTGATGGGACATTCGCGCGGCGGGCACGTCTCGTTTCGCCTCGCCCAGCGGCGGCCTGATCTGTTGCGCAGATTGATTCTGGCCGAACCCGGCGGCGAGCTCGATGCCACGCTCGATCCGGCGGCAAAACCGGGCCCCTCGCCGCTTGCCGCGAGATTTGCGGCCGCGGCCGAAAAAATCGCCGCCGGCGATATCGACGGCGGATTGGCGTTCTTCATGGACACGCTCGAAGGCCCGGGCGCCTGGGCGCGGCTGCCGGCGACGCCGAAGCAATTGTTGCGCGACAACGCCATGACGCTGATCGGCCAGGTCAGGGACAACCGACCGCCATTTTCGAAGGCAGACGCGGAGGCGATCCAGACGCCGACGCTGTTCATCGGGGGCGGCAAAACCAAGGGAATGCTGCCGCATGTGCTGCATACGCTCGCGGCTCACGTGAAGGGGTCGAAGACCGCTATCATTCCTAACACCACCCACCCGATGTTCGAGCAGGCGCCGCAGAAATTTTGCGAAATCGTGCTGGAGTTTCTGGCGGGGTGAAAGAACTGGCCGTCGCCCCGTCCAAGCGAGTGCTTTCCAGCGCGCTCCAGGATCAGGTGCCGCCGGGGCGTTCACCGGTACGGCTTGGTAAACCCCTCTTCCCGGTGCTATTCTGCCGGCAACAAAGATGCGGGCTTGACCCGACGAGCACGAGGAGGAGCCGCCATGAAGCTGACCCAGCAGCAGATCGATGACTTCAACCGGGAAGGCTGGCTGTTTCTGCCGGAACTGTTCAGCCAGGAAGAGGTCGCCATGCTCGCGCGCGAGGCGGAAGGCATCTACGACACCAAGCGGCCGGAGGTGTGGCGCGAGAAGAGCGGCGCGCCGCGCACCGCCTTTGCCGCCCATCTCTACAACGAGGCGTTCCGCCTGCTCGGCGCGCATCCGCGGATGATCGAGCCGGTGGAGCAGATCTTCGGCGAGAAGGTCTACATGCACCAGTACAAGATCAACGCCAAATCGGCCTTCACCGGCGACGTCTGGCAGTGGCATCAGGACTACGGCACCTGGAAGCGCGACGACGGCATGCCAGAGCCGCGCGCGATGAACATCGCGATTTTTCTCGACGAGGTGATGCCGATCAACGGGCCCCTGATGCTGGTGCCGCGAAGCCAGCACGCCGGCGACCTCAAGGCCTCGCACGACCTTGCGACCACATCCTATCCGCTGTGGACGCTGGACGAGGACACCGTGACACGGCTGGTCCGGGAAGGCGGCATCGTCGCGCCGACCGGCAAGGCCGGCGGCCTCTTGATGTTCCATGGCAATCTGGTGCACGGCTCGGCCGGCAACATCACGCCCTATCCGCGCAAGATCGTCTATCTGACGCTGAATGCGGTCTCCAATTACATCCGCACCCCCACGCGGCCGGAATACATCGCCCATCGCGATTTCACGCCGATCGAGACGGTCGATGACGACGCCCTGCTCCGGCTCGCACACGCCCAGCGCCAGGCCGCGGAGTAATTCTTCACACCGTCATTCCGGGGCGAGGCGCAGCCTCGAACTACGATGTGCAGTTGCACATCGGAGAATCTCGCGCCAATCACCTTGAGATTCCGGGTCCACGCGAAGACGCGTGTCCCGGAATGACCGAAACCGGATCCCCACTCCATGAACCTTCATCGTCTGCTCAATGCCCGCCTCGCGGCTGGAAAACCGGTTAACGTCGCACTGATCGGCGCCGGCAAGTTCGGCTCGATGTTCTTGTCGCAAGTGCCGCATAGCCCGGGCATCGAGGTGCCCGTGATCGTCGATCTCGATCCGGAACGCGCGCGCGAGGCGTGCCGAACGGTCGGCTGGGATGCCGCGCGGATCGCCGCGACCACATTCACGGCCGACGCAGCCAGGGCAACATCGGGGAATATCGAAGTGATCGTGGAAGCCACCGGTAATCCCGCGGTCGGCATCAGGCACGCGCGCGCGGCGATCGCGCACCGAAAGCACATCGTCATGGTCAATGTCGAGGCCGACGTTCTGGCGGGGCCTCTGCTCGCGGCGGAAGCGCGCGAGGCCGGCGTGGTCTATTCGCTGGCTTATGGCGACCAGCCGGCGCTCACCGCCGAGATGGTCGACTGGGCCCGCGCCACCGGCTTCCGCGTCGTTGCGGCCGGCAAGGGAACGAAATATCTGCCGGCCTATCATGACGTGACGCCGCAAGGGGTCTGGAGCCATTACGGGCTGACGGCGGATGAGGCGCAATCGGCCGGCATGAACCCGCAAATGTTCAACTCGTTTCTCGACGGCACCAAATCAGCCATCGAAATGGCGGCGATAGCGAACGCCACCGGACTGCGGGTGCCCACGGACGGGCTGCTGTTCCCGCCCTGCGGCGTCGACGATCTGCCGCATGTGATGCGGCCCCGCGACCAGGGCGGCGTGCTGGAGAAATCCGGCCTGGTGGAAGTGGTATCGTCGCTCGAGCGCGACGGGCGTCCGGTGTTCCGCGATCTGCGCTGGGGCGTCTATGTCGTGCTGGAAGCGCCGAACGACTATGCCGCCGACTGTTTCAAGCAATATGGGCTGAAAACCGATTCGAGCGGCCGCTATGCGGCGATGTACAAACCCTATCATCTGATCGGGCTCGAATTGAACATCTCGATTTTGTCGGCGGCGCTGCGCCGCGAGCCAACCGGGATGCCTTTCGATTTTCGCGGTGATGTCGCCGCGGTGGCGAAGCGGAGCTTGCGCGCGGGCGAAACGCTCGACGGCGAAGGCGGCTATACGGTTTGGGGCAAACTGATGCCGGCAGCCGCGAGCCTCAAGGCCGGCGCGCTGCCGATCGGGCTCGCGCATGGGGTGAAGCTGAAGAACGACATCGCGCACGGCGCGCTGGTGCGCTGGAGCGATGTCGAGATCGATGCAGAGAACGCGACGGTCAAGACGCGGCGGGCGATGGAAGCGAAGTTCGGCGCGGCACAATGAAGCGGGGCCATCGCGCTTCTCGCAACTGCGTTACGGTACGCCACCCTTGATTCACCTGACTTGATTGGTCATCCTGACCGCGTTCCGGATTGCACCCCGGACGTCCGTTCAACGTCAGCCGTCGGCGAAACAAAAGCGACAGTCAAGATCGTTGTCCCTCGCCGCGCTATCGGCACAAACAGAGGGGAAGCGCATGAAACGTCGTGAATTCCTGAAAGCCGGCGGCATCGGCCTTGCCGCGAGCACGGTTGCCGCGCCTGCGGTCGCGCAATCGATGCCCGATGTGAAGTGGCGGCTTGCCGCGAGCTGGCCGAAGTCGCTGGATACGCTTTACGGCGGCTGCGAATATTTCTGCAAGCGCGTCGCCGAAATCACCGACAACCGCTTTCAGATCCAGTCCTTCGCCGCCGGCGAAATCGTGCCCGGCCTGCAGGTGCTGGACGCGGTCTCGAACGGCACGGTCGAGATGGGCAACACCGCGCTCTATTACTACTGGGGCAAGAACGCCGCCTTTACGTTCGGCACGGCGCTGCCGTTCGGCCTCAACACGCGCCAGCACATTTCATGGTTGTTGTGGGGCGGCGGCCAGGACCTGCTCAACGACCTCTTGAAGGAGCAGAACGTGCTGGGGATTCCGACCGGCAGCACCGGCGCGCAGATGGGCGGCTGGTTTCGGAAGGAGATCAAGACGATCGAGGATTTCAAGGGATTGAAATTCCGCGTCGGCGGTTTCGCCGGAAACATCATCGCGAAGGTCGGCGGCGTACCGCAACAGATCGCCGCCGGCGACATCTATCCGGCGCTGGAGAAAGGCACCATCGACGCCGCCGAATGGGTCGGCCCCTACGACGACGAAAAGCTCGGCTTCGTGAAGGTCGCGAAATACTACTACTATCCGGGCTGGTGGGAAGGCACCGGCCAGGGTCACAACGTCATCAACATCCAGAAGTGGAACTTGCTGCCGAAGGCCTATCAGGCGGCCATCACCGCGGCGTCGAACGATTGTTTTACCTGGGTCACCGGCAAATATGACTACGTCAACCCGCCGGCACTGAAGCGTCTGATGGTCGCGGGCGCGATCCTGCGTCCGTTTCCGCAGGAGGTGCTGGAGACCTGCTACAGCGCCGCCAACGAGCTTTATGCGGATCTCTCGAAGAGCAATCCGCATTTCGGCAAGATGTACGCAAGCCTGACGGCCTATCGGAGCAATTCGTTGATGTGGATGCAGGTGGCCGAGCTCAGCTTCGACAGTTTCATGATGCGGATGCGCACGCGGACCTGAAATCCGAAGCACCATCTTTCTGTTTGAGCATGATCTTTTCGGAAAACCGATGCCCACTTTTCCGGATCATGCTCTAAAATCCGCGCCTGCAATGGAAAAGCCCCGGAGCATGCTCCGGGGCTTCACTCGTAATGCCTGGCGCGAGATGACTTTTCGTTGAATCGTCATCTCGCTCTATTTTTTTGTTTGAGCATGATCTTTCGGAAAACCGGTGCCCACTTTTCCGGATCATGCTCTAGTCATGGCTTCGGCGATCAATCGCGATCAGTTCTGGTCGTCGCCCATGATGGCAGCGAGCTTGTCGTAATATTTGGCGACGAGATCGATATTGCCCTTGTTCTCGATCGGCGGCTCGGGAGCCGCCAACGCCTCGTTGAGGTCGGCGAGAGCTTCCTTCTTGTCCTTGGCCGATATTTTCTTATCGGCCTGTACCTGTGCGATCTGCGACTTGATCACCGCCTCGGAGCCGACATATTTTTTGGTCGCGGGATCGAAGCCTGCAAGTACCAAGCTGATGTTCTCGATGACATTTGCGTATTCGGCGTAGCTGGCAAAACCATTCTTCTTGGCCACGGCTTCGAGCTGCGCGATGACCTTCGAATCCGGCTTGGCATTATCCGGCAGCTTCTCCGTGATCGCATCAATATCCTTCTGCGCAGCAAGTACGCCTTCGATCTGCTTGTCCGTAAGCGCCATCTGCTTCATGGGGGGTGGGGCAGCCTGGGGTGTCGCCATCTGGTTCGTCGGCGTCTGCTTGGCCTGCGCCAACGCGCTACCATTGGATAAGATGGCTATCGCGGCGGTGAAACAGACGATGCTCAAGGCACCCGCGAGTGGACGAACGAACGCGCACATGGGAGACTCCAAGGTTTGCATCGGGTTTAATTTAAGCTGGCAGGGGCCAGGATGGGACAGCGTGACTGCTCTCTCATGACCGTATCACTTTTTACGTCGACCCAGTAAGTGTCCGTCCGGAGAGTTATTGAATCAATTGAATCAGTTGTGATT
>JBKQRS010000658.1:0-22930 GCA_052143915.1 Bradyrhizobium sp. | reverse complement strand
GTTTGCTGATGCCGTCACTTGAACGCAGTGTGTAGGCGCTGACCCTTGCCGCCTGCATCGCCACTCTTTCCACTCCGGTCAAAGCTGACGAAGCCGTGCCCACCAAAAGCCCGCGCGTCCAGGCGATCCAGAAGGCCGGCGTTTTTCGCGTCGGCGTGCTCGCCAACCCGCCATGGCTTGTCGAGAACACCAGTGGCAGTGGCGAGCAATGGTCCGGCCCCGGCTGGACGCTGGCCAAGGAATATGCCCGCCTGCTTGGCGTGAAACTCCAGCCGGTCGCGGTCTCGCACGAGACCAAGGTGCCGGTGCTGGCTTCCAATCAGGTCGATATGACGATCTCACCGCTTTCGGTAACGCCGGAGCGGCTCAAGGTGATCGACTTCATCACCTACTCCGCGACCAGCCTGTGCGTGTTCGGCCGGGCCGACAACCCGAAGGTCGCCAACGCCAAGGGCATCGACGACTTCAACAAGGAAGGCGTGATCGTCGCCTACTACACCGGCGGCGGCGAGGAGCACTGGGTCAAGACCCGTTTCCCGAACGCGACGCTGCGCGGCGTTTCGACCGCCGGCACGGCGGCGCCCGTGGAAGAGATCATGGGCAAGCGCGCCGACGTGACGCCGATCAACCGGATTCCCTGGATTGCGCTGAACAAGAAGGTGAAGGGTCTCAAGGCGCTGCCGGAGGGCAACAATTGCCAGGACAGCAAGGAGATGGGTACCGACATCGGCTCCGCCATCGACAAGAACCAGCCCGAATTCCTCGCCTGGCTGAAAGCGGTGGAGGCGCGCCTGCAGCCCGAGCTGACCGCTGAAGAAACCAAGATCATCGACAAGATGTAACGAGCTCACCGGAACGCCCCGCCCTGACCGATCATTGGCCGCACCATGGATCTGGACTTCTCACCCCTGATCGACAGCTGGCGCTTCATCGCCTCCGGCCTTGGCCTGACCATCCTGCTCTCGGTCGCTGCGGTAATTTGCAGCTTCGTGTTTGGTCTGGCCGTCGGTCTCGGCAGGATGTACGGCCCACCCTGGCTGCGCGTGGTGCTGGTTTTCTACATCGATTCCATGCGCGCCATTCCGGTGTTCGTCGTGCTGGTCTGGATCTATTTCGCGGTGCCGATCATTTCCGGCCGCAGCTTCGATCCGTTCTGGGCGGCGCTGACCGGCATCACCATTCACGTCGCCGCCTATGTCGCGGAAGTGATCCGCGCCGGAATCACATCCATTCGCAAGGGACAGATCCAGGCCGGTCTCGCGATCGGCATGTCGGGCGCGCAGATCGTCCGGAAAATCCTGCTGCCGCAGGCGACGGTGCGGATGCTGCCGGCCTTCGGCTCGATCGTGTCGGTCACGATCAAGGATACCGCCATCGCCGCCGTCATCGCCGTGCCGGAGCTGATGCGGCAGGCGGAAACCGTGGCCGGCCAGAGCTACCGGCCGATCGAGGTCTTCACCACGGTGATGGTGATCTATTTCCTGCTGATCTTTCCCGTCACACGCTTGATCGACCGGTTCTATGTCCGCGTCGCGCATCTGGGCCGCTCATGAACCTCGATTGGTCCATCGTCTGGCAAAGCCGCGGACAGTTGTTCGAAGGCGCGCTCGTCACCTGCCTGCTGACCGCGCTGACCATGCTGATCGCCGTGCCCGGCGGTATCGTGCTGGCACTGATGCGCGGCTCGCGCGCGAAGCCGATCGCCCTGTTCGCGACGGGATTCGTCGAACTGTTTCGCAATCTGCCGCTCTTGCTGCTGGTCTACTGGGCCTTCTACGTCATGCCGGTGTTGACCGGCCTCGGCCTGCCGCCTTTCGCCACCGGCCTTGTCGCACTCAGCCTGAACGTCTCGGCCTACAATTCCGAGACCTTCCGCTCGGGCATCAATTCCATCCGCAGGGGCCAGTCCGAAGCCGGCCTTGCGCTTGGGATGAGCCGATCGGAGGTCTTCCGCCAAATCGTGCTGCCCCAGGCCTGGCGGCGCGTGCTGCCGATCCTCGCCAGCACTTGGGTCTCGCTGTTCAAGGATACCTCGCTCGTCTCGGTCATCGCGGTCGGCGAACTGGCGCATACCGCAATGCAGATCCGCTCCCAGAGCTTCCGGGTGATCGAGATGCTGACGGCGATGGCCGCCATCTATTGGTTGTTGGGTTATCCGCAGGCCAAGATCGTTGACTGGATTCACCGAAAATACGGAGTGCGGGAATGACCGCTTTCGCCCGCAAGAACGCCGACAAGCCGCCGATGCTGGTCTACGAGAATGTCAGGAAATGCTACGGCACCTTCATGGCCGTCAACGGCGTCTCCCTGCACGTCAATGCCGGCGAAGTCGTCTGCCTGATCGGCCCCTCCGGCTCCGGCAAATCGACACTGCTGCGATGCACGAACGCCCTGGAAACGATCGACGGCGGCGAGATCCGCTTCGAAGGCAGGCCGCTACCAACGAAGGAAGCCGATATCCGCCAGATTCGCCAGCGGATGGGAATGGTGTTCCAGAGCTTCGAACTATTCCCGCACAAGACCGCGCTCGAGAACGTCACCATGGGGTTGACCACCGTCAAGAAGATGGCCACCGAAGAAGCAAAGACGCGCGCGCTCGCTTTGCTCACCAAGGTGGGCCTCGCCGACAAGACCGCGAATTATCCCTCAAACCTTTCCGGCGGCCAGCAGCAGCGCGTCGCGATCGCCCGAGCGCTCGCCATGGAACCGCACGTCATGCTGTTCGACGAGCCGACCTCGGCGCTCGATCCCGAAACCGTCGGAGAAGTGCTGAACGTGATGCGCAACCTTGCCCAGGAGGGCATGACGATGATCGTCGTCACGCACGAAATGAGCTTTGCCAAACGCGTCGCCAACTGGGTCGTGGTGTTCGAACGCGGGCAACTGCTCGAACAGGGGCCGCCGCAGCAAATCTTTGAAGCCCCGACCGTCGAGCGAACGCGGGATTTTCTCAGCCATCTCGGCTGGAGCGGCTGAGCATGTTCGCGACAAACGCGGAGCGCGTTTGCGCGGAGATCTAGGACCGATGAAACGACACCCTCACACAAGGAACGAATAGCGTGGAACAGACTTGGCGCTGGTGGGGCCCGAACGACATCATCACTTTGTCGCATGTCTGCCAGGTTGGCGCGACCGGCATCGTCACGGCATTGCACGACATTCCGACCGGAGAACTCTGGTCATCCGACGCAGTCGCCGAGCGCAAGCACGCGATCGAGGCGGACAGCCAGCTCGGCCTGCGCTGGAGCGTGGTGGAAAGCCTGCCAATCCACGAGCGTATCAAGCTCGGCGAAGGTGACCTGAGCGAACTGCTCGACACCTATCGCCAATCGATGCGCAATCTCGCCAGCCATGGCGTGACGACGATCTGCTATAATTTCATGCCCGTACTCGATTGGGCGCGGACACAGCTGCGCGCTCCCCTGCCCGGCGGCGGCAACGCGCTTCGCTTCAACGCGCATGAATTTGCGGCCTTCGACTGCTACATGCTGCAACGCGACGGCGCGGATGCCGACTACAGTGCCGAAGTTCTCGGCCACGCGAAGTCCTGGTTTGCGAAGGCAACCGAGGATGACAAACGCCGGCTTCTCGCCACCATCATGGCCGGGCTGCCCGGCGCCTTCGACCGCTACGACATCGAGGGATTGCGGACGATGCTGGCGCGCTATCGTGGCATAGACCGCCTTCGCCTGCGCGAGAACCTTGCCCATTTCCTGCGCGAGATCATTCCGACGGCAGAAGAGGTCGGCATCCGCATGGCGATCCACCCGGACGACCCGCCCCGGCCGCTGCTTGGTTTGCCGCGCATCTGCAGCAGCGCTGAGGATATCGCGTTCATTCTGGATGCCGTGCCCTCGCCGTCAAACGGCCTGACCTTCTGCACCGGCTCGCTCGGCGCCAGCTACGCCAACGATCTCCCGGCGATGGCGCGGCGCTTTGCGTCGCGCATCCATTTCGCCCATCTGCGCAACGTTGCAAAGGAAGTGGATGGCTCCTTCATGGAGGCTGACCATCTGGATGGCGACAACGACATGGTCGGCGTCGTCAAAGCGCTGCTCAGCGAACAAAAACGCCGGCGCGATGCCGGCGAAGCGAACTGGCGCGTTCCGTTCCGCCCCGACCACGGCCGCGAATTGCTGGACGATGTCGGCAAGCCGACCCATCCCGGCTATCCCGCCATCGGCCGCATGCGCGGTTTGGCGGAAATCCGCGGCGTCATGACGGCGCTCGCGGCCGAGCACGGCTTTCCGATCTAGGAATAGCCCATTGTCTTCCCGTCAGCGCCTGTCAGCCGCAAGCCTGTCCGCACTGCGCAAAAACGTGGCCAAACCGGCTTACGATCGCTCGGCCGTCACGACCGGCATCGTCCATCTTGGCATCGGCTCGTTCCATCGCGCGCACCAGGCGGTCTACACCGATAGCATCCTGGCCGGCGGCGACCCTCGCTGGGGTATCATCGGTGCGAGCCTGCGAAGTCCCGATACGCGCGACGCCTTGAAGGCGCAGGACTATCTCTACACACTCAATTTACAGGCAGAGGTAGAGGCGCTGCGTGTCATCGGCAGCGTGCGGGACGTTCTCGTCGCCCCTGAGAACCCCGCGGCTCTCATCGAAACGCTTTGCCGGCCATCGGTCGCTATCGTCAGCCTGACCGTGACGGAGAAAGCCTATCACTACGATCCGGCTACCCGCGCGCTGAACGAAGGCGATGGCGATATCCAGCACGACCTCGCTCATCCCGGAACGCCGCGCACCATCTTTGGCTTCCTTGCCGCCGCCATCGCCCGTCGCCGCGAGCTTGGCGTGAGGCCGTTCACGGTACTGTCCTGCGACAACCTTCCCGCCAATGGCCGCACGCTGCATGGGCTGTTGTCCCGTTATACCCAACTCGTATCTCCCGAACTCGGCAGCTTCGTGCGCAACGAAATCCTCTGTCCCGACACCATGGTCGACCGCATCGTTCCGGCAACGACGGATGACGATCGGCAACGCGTGAGCGATGCGCTCGGCCTCGACGATCTTTGGCCCGTTGTCGCCGAGCCTTTTACCCAATGGGTGATAGAGGACCGCTTTTCCAGCGGCCGTCCGGCCTGGGATGAAGCCGGCGCGACGTTCACCGGCGATGTGGCCCCGTTCGAATCCATGAAGCTGCGAATGCTCAACGGCAGCCACTCGGCGCTGGCCTATCTCGGCTATCTCTCGGGCTATGAAACCGTTGCGGAAGCCATGGGCGACGACCCGCTGGCCGGCTTCGCGGAAGGCCTCATGACCGACGCGATACCAACGCTCGAGCTGCCCGCGAAGATCGACGTCGTCGCCTACAAGGCATCCCTGCTGGCGCGATACCGCAACATTGCGCTGCGTCACCGCACCTGGCAGATCGCGATGGACGGCTCACAGAAGCTGCCGCAGCGCATCCTCGGACCGGTCCGTGATCGTCTTGCCAAGGGGCTGCCGATCGAGCGTCACGCGCTCGTGGTTGCCGCCTGGATGCGCTACGTCACCGGCATTGACGAGCGCGGCCGGCCGATCGACGTCCGCGATCCGCTCCTGAAATCCTTCCGCGATGTGCTTCGGGATGCTGGTCGCGATGCACCGCGAATAGCTGGCGCTTTGCTGGGCCTCAAGGCGATCTTCGGCGACGACCTGCCGGCCGATCAACGCTTCCGGCGGGCGGTCAGCGATGCCTTGACCAGTATTTATTCGGTCGGCAGCCGGCAGACGATCGAACGTCTCGCCAGGTCCCAACACGCATCGGGTGTGTGACGAAAGCAGCCCTTGCCGCCAAGCGCGGTATGGATCAAAGGCCGCGTGCAGCGTACAAGCAGAAGGCAGCGCCTTCTGCTCGGCCATTCCCCAAGCGGCAGACAGGCCCTGAAAAGGGCCTGTCACGGTTACACCGCGTCTTTTGCAGCCTTGACCGGGCGTGCTCTGACGATCTTTCGTGCCGGCTTGGCCTTGAACAGCATGGGCTCGCCCGTAAACGGGTTCGTACCCTTGCGCGCTTTGGTGGCCGGCTTCTTGATGACCACAAATTTTGCGAAACCGGGAACCAGGAACACGCCAGCTTTCTTGAGCTCTTTGTACCCAATCGTCGCCAGCGTCTCCAGCACGCCCTTTACGTCCTTCTTTGCTACTTGGTTCTCCGCAGCAATCTTCTCGATCAGCTGCGACTTTGTCATCTGTACTGCCATTTTGACTCCTACATGTTGATTCGCACCACGAACAATATTTGGGATTCCAGCCCAGAAGGGTGGGCATGTTCCGATCTACACAGCCTTGTTGAAGGGCCCAAACGCTCCGGGATGCTTTTTTATTGCGAATTCGGCCATCTCCGGCGTCCAGAAGCGCCACGCCGAACGAACAGAACCAGCCGGTTGGTTGGCATTGCGGACCGCAATCAGTCGGACTGAGAGCCCGCAATTCGGCTAGGTAATTGATGCGATGGTGAGCGCACCAGGGCTCGAACCTCGAACCCGATGATTAAGCGCTACCAATAATCATCAGGTCTATCAATGGGATATGTGCAAAGCGCTAAAGGCCGCTGCTAGTCAGCTTAAGCAAGAACAGGGCGCACAGCCGAACTTGTTGTTCGATTTAAGCCCGAGTTACTCCTGGTTTTCGAAGCCAAAGCAACAGATAGTCCCTGCTCCCGACAACATTGAGCGCGAGCGCCGATGTGGCATAGACTAATGCTCCGCTTCCGAGCATGACGGCAACGCCCAACGGGGTCCGCTGAAATTCCAGCTGGAGGAAGGCCACGAGCGGGACGCAGGCAGCGGCCGTACGCAGAGCATCCGAAACAGAAAACGGTACTCGAAAGTGGCGACTTCCAAATAGAATCGTCAGCACCAGCGCGATCGCATAACTGGCAACCATCGACCATCCGGCGGCAACGATACCGAACCTGGGAAGAAGCAGCATATTGGAGACGACGTTGAAAGCGGCGGCCGGCGCGACTGCGAAAAGCATCGATTTGGTACGATGGGTAATCTGAAATCCTAATCCGAAATGGAGCGTGAGAAAGGCTGACAGAAGGGCGCCGGTAGCGGTCCAGGGCAAGACCTCCGATGCGGCGCTTGCTAATTCGCGGCCGATGATTGCCGATATCAGGGTATTCGGAACGCAAACCAGAAGCACAGTGACTGGTAATCCGGCGGCAATCAGCCATCCGGACAGGCGTTTCAACAGTTGACCTGTGGGCCCCGCGCCGCGCCGATTGAATTCAATGAATACCTGTGGCTTGGCCGCAAGCGCGATCGGAAGAAGAAGCAGGCCCAATGCGCGGGCGGCGACGCCGGAAGCGACCGAATATGCTCCGGCCGCCGCGGGTCACGTTGCAGGCGGCAGAAGGCGATGCGCTGCCGGCTGAAGCAATCGCTGAACTCCGAAACGTTCGAACGCTGGCTGGGTTTCCGATCGGAAGGGTCGTTCAGGAAACCTTTATGCGCGGCGACCGCGAGGCGACGGTGCGCGCCGGCAGGCGGTTGATGCACTGGACCAGAAAGGTATTTGGTTTTCATTCTTTCACAGAACAGACGCTGTCGACGCTTCGCCCGGGGGCGTTCGTGACAGGGCACATCGACTATTGCCCGTGGGGCCACCTGGCGGAGGCCCTCGTTAGGCGTGGTGGCCGAGTGGTTTGGTTCAGATGCGACAGCCGCCTCAGCATGCATGTGCTGGATCGAATTGACCAGGGCCGCACCCTCAACGGAATGGTGCGCCAGCTAGAAGGCGAATCCTTCAAGTCCTTCGAGTCGAAAATGGCTTCCTGCCCGGAGCGTCGTAAGGCTGCCGACTCTGCCGCGCAGGCACATTTCGATTCCGTGAGCCGCGGGCTTGGTCGCAACTACCGCTGGATCGATCCCGCCGACTACGTTCACGATGAACCGATTCCGTTGGCTGCGGAACGGCCGACCTATTGTCTGTTTACCCATACCATGACCGATCAGCCGAACGCCGACGACAGTCTGTTTGTCGACTATTTGGAGTGGCTGGAGCAAACGTGCCGGCACGCGGCCAAATGTCGGTCCTATAATTTGCTTGTCAAGATTCACCCGCTCGATCGAGCTTATGATAGCTCGAATGCCGTTGATCGAATCGCCGAAGCCCATGCCGATGCGCAGAACATTCATTTTTCCCGCAGGCAGATCGCACCGGAGACGATCCTGCGGCGGTGCGTTCTGGGCATCACGGTGCGCGGGACGCCGGGCATCGAAATGACTGCGCGCGGCCTGCCCATGATCCTTGCAGGGCGTGGCGCCTATAGCGACGCCGGCTTTTGCATAGTTCCCAAAACGCAGTCGGATTATTTTTCACTTCTCGAACGGGGTGGTCCGTTCGCGATCGATATGGCCGAACAGGCTCGGCGGGCGCGATTGTATTCGGCCTTCGATCGACATTGGTCCCCGCCGATAACGGGCCTCGTGCCAGCGTTTGGCAACCGGCGGGATAACGACATCAGCCTGTGGAAATTCGTTGCGGAAGGTGTCCGTTCAACCTGCCTTGAAACGGATCAGGGATTGCGAGCCATGGCCGCAGCCTGGAAAGCGGGCCACGCCAAAGTTATAATCCGCGAGATCGAGGACCTGTTCGAGGAGGCCGCTTGACGACGCCTGGCCAAATAAAGCGAGGCACCGTCGCCTATATACCGGCGCGCCTTGGAAGCGAGCGGGTGCCTCGAAAAAACCTGCGCCCTTTGGACGGCGTGCCGCTTGTTGCTCACGTCGCCAGGACGGCCCGCCAGTCATCGCTGCTTGAAAGGGTGTATGTCAACACCGAGAGCCCGGAGATTGCCGAAGCAACGACCCCGACAGGGGTTGAAACGTATCTGCGAAGCCCAGCCCTTGCGGCGTCCCATGTGACAACCGACGAGATACTATATGATTTCGCGCTGAATGTTGCCTGCGAAACGATTACCGTGATCAATCCGACGGCACCTTTTCTCAAGCCGGAGACGATCGATAATGTGCTGACCGCGTATTTTTCTGGGCCGCCCGACGCGACGCTGTTTACCACCACGCGGTTGCGCAAGCAACTCATCATCGATAGGCGGCCGAGCAACTTTGAGGTCGAAGGAAAGTCACCGAGAACGCAGGATCTGAAGCCGTTCGATTACATCAATTTCATCATTTTTGTTATTTCTCGTGCGAAGGTGATGACGGAATATGAGCGAAAAGGGCGCTGTCTCTACGCATCATCCCTTGCCTTTTTTCCGATGCAGGGACTGGAATGCCATGATATCGACGACGAAGATGACTTCCTTCTTGCTGAATTGCTGTTGCAGACCAGACGATCCTAGCTCGCAAACTTTTCAAGGCAGCCGTTGAAGGCCGCCTGTCCCGCGGTACTGGCATCGAGCGGCGGCGCGGGACCTCTTTATGCTTCGTTTCCTGTCTCGGGGCCCGCATCGAAATCGTCTTCGAAGCGCAAGTGCTTCACGCTGCGGCCGCGGCGCCGCACAAGCTTCAGCGCCTCTATCCCGATTCTGATATGCCTTTCGACGTAGTTCGTGGTCACCATTTGATCCGAGGCTTCGGTCTTCACTCCTTCGGGGATCATCGGCTGATCGGACACAAGAAGCAGCGCGCCGGTCGGAATGTGGTTGGCAAATCCTGCAGCAAAGATTGTTGCAGTCTCCATGTCGATCGCCATGCTTCGCGTACGACGCAAGGTATCCCTGAAGCGATCATCGTGTTCCCAGACACGACGATTGGTGGTGTACACCGTACCCGTCCAATAGTCGTGACCGAGATCTCGGATCATCGTTGACACCGCGCGCTGCAACTGGAATGCGGGCAGCGCGGGAACCTCCGGTGGCAAGTAATCATTCGAGGTACCTTCACCTCGAATGGCCGCAATCGGCAGAATCAAGTCGCCAATCTGATTCTTGCGTTTCAGCCCGCCACACTTGCCGAGAAACAATACGGCTTTCGGCGCAATGGCGCTTAGCAGATCCATCACGGTCGCAGCGTTCGGGCTTCCCATGCCGAAGTTAATCAGGGTTATGCCATCTGAGGTCACGTTGGGCATCGGTCGATCTGCGCCCTTGACCGCAGCGCTGTGCAGCGTGGCGAACCATTCGGCGTAATTGTCGAAGTTGGTCAGGAGAACATATGCCCCGAATTCAGCGAGCGGCGTGCCGGTGTAACGCGGCAGCCAATTTTCCACGATGTCCTTTTTCTCTTTCATTGCCTTTGATCTCATCTGGAGGCGGGCTGCAATGCAGTCTACCGCGTCAAATGAGCGTGGCCCACCACCTTTGCGATCGCGGGCGGGAACCCCGGCCGCGAAGTCGCCGTCAATTGTACAAGTAGGCGGCAACAACGGCGCCTCGCTCGACCGCGCAGGAATGATGCTTTCAGGCGGGGCTGACGTTGAAATCGATCAGCTCCCGGTACCTTCAGACGGAACACCAGAGCATTCGGCAACCGAATCCCATTGATCGCTTCATGCTCGACATCGCCGTGCCGACCCTCGGGCCTGGCGGAACGGTTCAATGCAGCGCCCACCGCAAGAGGAAAAGGTTCCTTGCGTTGGCTGCGCTGCAGGCATGCATGGTTTTCAGACCTGGAGGCAGCCCCCGACTCCTATTTACGCTAAGTTCCCGTCTGTTCCTGAAAGCCGGGCAAATCGTCCGCCCAATCGGATGATTTCTCTTGGCGGCGCGCAATGGCGACCCTGACGGTTGCTATTAGCCCACCCGATGCACTTTCGGAGGCACATCTTGGGACAGGCCGAACCGCTCGATTTAAGCTCAATCGAATGCGAACACCGCGCCATCGACCGCCTTGGATTACGAAACACTATCGGTGGAGGAAAAGCTCAAAGTCTTTCAGGAGGCTCGCGACTTGTTGCGCGTCGCGCATACCAAGCGTTGGCTGGAGAGTGAGGGCTTTGCAGGAGGCGGGCAAGAGCGCTGACATCGCAGGTTCCGTTTCCGCCGGTACTCTTGACTCGTCCCGCATATCTGCCGCAGCATTGGGTATGCTGCACCTGTCAAGTCGCGTGGGTCATTCGCCCAGGCTTCGCAGGCACCGGGTTCCGATCATGTGGTCGGGACGACGCGCAGCAGGCGCGGACAGGATGTCCGCAGATTCACACTTGGTGAGGAGAATGACGCCACCGGGAACCAGACGTTGATCTCGCTGGACGGCGAGGTCACGGCGCAAGTTGAGGTGAACAGCAGCTGCTAGCCGTCATTGCGCCGCCGACAATCTGAACATATCCGCGAGACGAAATCGCAAAGGCCACGCGTGCGCCGTCTCGAAACATAAACTGGTGCCTACCAGACATTCTTCGCAAGGCGAAGATTAACGGGCCCCGCGATGCTCTTGATGCACCGGGGCCCTGCCATTTTGGACGAGCGAGCGCCCTGCGCTCCGTAGCCCGTCATGGTACTTTATCCGCCAACTTGAAATCGCCTCTGTGTGTCCCTATGTGATGCTTGTCGAGGCGGGCTCGCTGGTACACTCGAATTGAGTGCCGAGCCATTCACAGCGCAGCCATCGAAAGTTCGATCGCTTTCTTGCAGCACGCGTCTCTTGATTATCGCGTCCGACAACATTCCGAAAAAATCAACGCCGCCATGGCAACGCCCCGCGGCATACGGACCAACATGAAAACCCCTTCTAGACCTAGGCCAATCGCAGCGCAGCCGCACCCGAATGCGAAAATGGCGGTCAACGCCGTGCCGCGACCCCCGCTCCGAAATAAAGGAACTTCCGGGCTCGGCCGGCACAATGCGAGAGTTCCTCAAGACCCGCGCATGAAATATCAGCATTACCTGGCCCTCGCCGGCGCCGAAGCCATGGCAGGCGACCTGATCGCCGCAGAGAATTACTATCAGCACGCCGAACACTATTTGCGGTCCATGCGCGAGCATGCGAATTAGTCACTGCTAGGCGGCCCTTTTCAAAGACATATTCGGTCGTCGGGATACTGCGCTCGCTCAGACCAATTGCGGCTGGTGCCGAAGATGCACATCGAGCCGGGAGTCGGCCGGCCCGAGAAGCGCCGGTACGCACAACCGACGATTTCTTGCAGTAACAAGATACGCGCAAACACGACGCAAACCTGACTTGGGCCCGCCGGATCCGACCGCGCACCGCTCCACGCTCGAATACCCGTTCGAGCGTGAATTCTATTTTGCTCGAGTGTGGACATCGAATGTTTCAGGCAATTGCCGGGGTTTGATCATGGACGTTGTTTGCCGCGTTGCGGCGAAGATCGGGAGGGAACATTGAAAAAAAATCTTTGGCTGGTGCAGAATATTGCCCGTTCAAAAAATTCCGGGCCTAGAATGATAGAGGGCGGGGCCGTTTGGGAGGAGGCAACCGTGAGTCCCGAAGGAGCAGTTTTTCAACCAGAGCTGATCGAATTGATGAGGAGCGTGCTTGAGGACGCCACCGCGACGCTTCCGGAAGCTAAACGCACGTCGACGGTGAAAGCTGAGATCGCTTCGGGAATTCTTGCATGTGCCGCGAAAGGCGAGCGAGACCCCGCAGCACTGAAGGTTGCCGCGCTTTTAGCCGTCGTCGAGTGTTCGCATTATTCTCATGACATCTCACCGGAACGCCGTGCAGTCTGAGCGATGATCGGCCTCGGGAATTGACCGTTCGCCGGTCGTCAAAAACACCGTTTGAAGAACCGTTTTAATTGGTCCTTCTCAAACTACGAAATTGGCCATGTTCTTGAAAAGCTTGGTGGGCGCACCAGAAGGCATACGCAGCAGGCGGCCGCACGTACCGGACACCTCACACATCTAAGATGATCTTTCCTCACCGAGGCGAACCCGGGGAGCAGGATTTCCGGCAACGACTGCCGCGCTGCCATTGTTCGATATGACGAGCGCCGCGAGCAGTGTCCGGTTGCTGATTTCAAGCTTCTGATAGATGTGATGAAGGTGCACCTTGATGGTGCCGTCGGCGATATTCAACCGGCGCCCAATTTCCTTGTTCGACAATCCTTCAGACACCAGGGACATGATCTGGCGCTCGCGGTCTGTCATCACCGGCGGTACGTTCTCCGCGATCGCGATATTCCCACGCGCTAGCGGTACGGCCTTGTCGGAGGGAGGCAGTGGCAACAGCCTCCGACCGTCCGCGACCCGCCGTAAGTACTGCACCAGTATTTCGAGCGCCACATCCTTCAGGATGACACTGCAGGCGCCGGCCGCGGCTGACCTAACGAGTTCGCGGTCTTCAGCAGATGCGGTGAAAAAAACCAGCCTCGTGGAGAGGCTCTCGGAGTTGGCGATGGCGAGGATTTCCAGCCCGGTCAGTCCAGGCAGCGAGACGTCGAGGATTGCGATGTCCGGCATCAAACTCCGAATCGCTTCGATGCAATTCCGACCGTCACTGCAACACGCAACAATTTTGAAGCCGCTTCGCGCCTCGAGAACGCTCGTCAAACCTCGCAGAACCACAGGATGGCTGTCCGCGATCACCACAGTGATGCAACGCATGGGGTGTCCTCAGCCTCTCCCCCTGGTTAATCCCTTTGCGCCCAATATATTCCCGACGTCACTATAATCCTTTTCAGGACGGCGCGCACGCAACAGTTACCGTCCTCATTCATCCTCGTTGAACCCGTTTGGGGTCTGGCCCCTTGCGTGGATCAACCGCAGCGACCCGACCGTCCGCGATCGGCGGCTATACGCAACAAGCCATGTTGGCCGACATTTCCGGCACACCTATAACCAAAGGTATATAGGGATATCGGGAATTCCGCTCTAGTATTCATGAAAGTTTCACAAACGTATTCACCAAAGCTTTACGAACAGGAGCTTTGGAAATTTGATTACAAAATATAATCACTAAATGCGGAGGGGTCCCGGGCTCAAGAAACCCAGGTAATTTCGACACCACGACTTCTGCCGGACCAGACGTTTTCAAAACCCGTTTGTAAACGAAACGGGAACGGTGTGGTTTGGCTGCCTGATTTCCATGTGCGTAGCGTACAGGCGGGAGGGTCACCATGCGATGGCGACAGTCTTTTGCAACGATTCTCGTTGGGAGAAGCATCTTACTCAGAGAAGGGATTGCCAGAATCCTTCACGCGGCAAATTTTCGCATCCTTGCGTCGGTATCATGCGTCGAGGATTTGCTCCCGCGCAAAATCCAACAAAACCGACCGCTGTTTCTCGTTGTTCATACCGGCGATGACTTTGACGCCGCGGTCGAACAAATCGAACTGTTCAGGGATCAGCACCCAGGCGGGCGCATCGCCATCGTGTCCGACCACTATCGGCTAGTCGAAATGGTGTCAGCGTTTCGGGCGGGCGCCAACGGCTATTTTGCCGACGTCATGACGAGCGATGTATTCATCAAATCCATCGAACTGGTGATGATGGGTGAAACAATTTTCCCGCATGCATTTCTGTCATCCGTTCTCGGTGCCGAAAGCGACCACCTCAGAGAGGCGGTGTCGCCCGACCAAGACAGCCAGGCGATACTCGCTGCGGAGTACGCGATCGTGCCTCAGCTTTCCCCGCGGGAAAAATCAATCCTGCACTGCCTGATCGAAGGCGACTCCAACAAATGCATAGCGCGAAAAATCGAAATCGCCGAGGCGACGGTGAAGGTCCACGTCAAGGCGATCCTTCGCAAGATTCGGGTCCAGAACCGGACACAGGCGGCGATTTGGGGGATGAACAACGGGTTACTGAAACAGCCGGCAAACGATAGTTCCCCGCCCTCAGCTTCCGAAGTGAGCAAGCAGCTTCCAAAGCCCGTCGAGGTGCTGTCCGAAATCAAGCAAATCGAGGCATCGGTGCCGCTAGGCGCGATCGAGCACCATGCAAATAACGTTGACTTGCCTCGCATCGAACGCCTGATCCGCAAGGACATCAATCGAAGGACTAATGGTGCGGCCGGGCATGGCAAATAGCCGGCGGCTGCGCTGTTCCGGCGACTTTCTTACCGGCGGCAGGATTTGAAAGTGAGCAAGTCACAACGATTGATGATCACCGGATTGCTGTGCGCTCTGCCCGTACTCTTGCCGGCTCACGGCGCAGCACGGGCCTACGAGGCGTTGGCGAAGACGCGCGCCGTTGTGACGCCATCAACGACCTATCCTGGCTATCTTCAACCGGTGACTGATGCAGCCTTTGGGACGCCCTTCACGCGCGTAACGGACCCGGGCCAGAAAATGCTGCCAGGGATATCCTGCAAGCCCGCTTATTGCACGCATCGCTATTCCAGTTCACAAGCGTGGAACGCGGATCAGAGCCTGTTGCTGATCGCCAACGGTTGTTCCGGCTTCTGTTTCCTGGACGGATCGACCTATGTCCCGCTTTTTCACCGCACCATTCCCAATGAATGCGAGTGGCACCCGGTCGATCCTGCATTGATGATCTGTGTGTCCGGCAATGAAATATATACCTGGAATCCGCGGTTGGACGTCAGGGCCGCGGTCTATGCTTTCACTGAATACAAAAATCTCCAATTCGGCCCCTACAAAGGCAATCCGTCCAAGGATGGAACCAGGCTGGTTGTGCGTGCAACAAACGACCAGGGTGAGTTGGTGGCTTTCGCCTACGATATCTCGGCACGGCGAAAATATCCGGATATCAAGCTGGCGAATTTGTCCGGCCGCAACGGATATTGCACCATCTCGCCCTCCGGCCGCTACGTGTTCTGCGCCAATACGACGTTCGACGGGACCGAAACTGCCTACGTCTTCACGACGGATGGCGTGCAGCAGCAACACTGGACCGAACACCATCGGCCAGGCCATGGTGACATGACCATCGATACCGATGGCAGTGATGTGTACGTCGGTATCAGCAAGGCAAGCCCGGACAAGTTTCACATCATCAAGCGCCGGCTGGATGACGGCGCCGTCACTGACCTTGCGCCCTATGGCCAGGGCCAGCATGCTTCGATCCGCAACATCAATCGTCCTGGCTGGGTCTTCGTAACCTACAGCGGGATTGATTCTGACGCAGCCAATTACCCCGACGGCACACCATTTTATCAGGAAGTCATCGCATTGCGGATCGACGGCAGCGGCGAGCTGCGTCGGGTGATCCAAACCCGTAACGCCAAATACGATTACTGGAGCGAAACCCATGCCTCGCCCTCGCCCGACGGCTCCCAAATCCTCTGGTCGAGCAACTGGGGGCAGCCCGGCGGTCCGGTCGCGGATTTCGTCGCGCGCCTGTCGTGGCCGGAGCCAGCGACGGTGGGATCATCAACGCGGCAATAACTGAACATGACAGCAGGAGAGTGTGCCATGCACAACGTCCGATCGGCATTTAGGGAGGTGGCCACGTTTGCCGGGCGCGCGTCGCACCTTGGCAGGGCGCGCGACGCGAGGTCATTCCTGCTTGCTGTCGCTCTCTTGTGTTCGGTCGCGCCAGCAAAGGCCGACTATAAGCTGCATGTGGGAGACGTGATCGAAATCTCCGTGGCCAGGCTCCCCGAACTCAAGCAACGCGTTCCCGTTCAACTGGATGGAACTATTTCGTTCCCGCTGCTGGGGACGCTGCCAGTCGTGAACCTGTCGCCGGCGGAGGTGCAAGCCAAGGTGCAGGCCATGCTCGCGGCGAAGGTCTTTCGGCAGCGAACGCCGGACGGGCATGAGAACCCGGTGACGATCGAACCCGATGAGATCACCGCAACTGTTGTCGAATACCGTCCAATCTACGTCAATGGAGATGTCTCGAGACCCGGCGAGCAGGCCTATCGTCCGCTCATGACCGTACGGCAGGCCGTCACCCTGTCGGGCGGTTACGACGTCATCCGCCTGAGAATGAACAACCCGATCCTCGAAGCCGCAGATCTGCAGGCCGAGTACGAGACGCTTTGGACCGAATATGCCAAGGAGCAGGCGCATGTATGGCGCCTCCAGCAGGAACTGGGACAGGAGACTACGGTTGACCAAAAGGCTTTGCTCGATGTGCCGGTTGCCCGGTCGACGGCGCTGGCGATCGTCAACGTCGAGGCTGAACAGCTCAAGACCCGTCAGGCGGACGCGCAGGCTGAAAGAACGTTCCTTGAGCGCGGGATCGTCCAGGCCGACGAACAAATCGATATCCTTTCGGAGCAGCAAAAGACCGAAGACCAGGTAGCCCAGGCCGATGTCGAAGAGCTGGAACGAGCCAAGGACCTCTTGAGCCGCGGCACCCTGACCATGCTCCGCGTCAGCGACGCGCGTCGCGCAATGCTGCTGTCATCTACCATGAAGCTGCAGAACACGGCCCAATTGATGCAGACCAGGCGGCAACGGGATGATTTTTCGCGGCAGATCGAGCGGCTCGACGGCCAACGCAGAAGCGATTTGCTCAAGGAGTTGCAGGACGCTACCGTGGCGCTCAACGGAATCCGGTTCAAGCTACAGAGCACCGGCGAAAAGCTTCAATATACCGCGTTCGCCAAGTCACAGCTTGCACGCGGCTTTGGCACCAAGCCCGCGATCACAATCGTCAGGAACGGCGCCAGGGGCAGCGAAAATCTGCTCGCGAACGAGGATTTCGAGCTTCAGCCTGGTGATGTCGTCGAGATTGCCTTGCGGATTGCTCCCGTCGCAGATCTGAACAGTCAATAGCATCGACGACCGCCCGCGTCAGGCCAAGGCCCGCATCAGGTCAAGGCTCGCGTCAGGTCAAGGCCTGCGTTCAAGGCTTGCGCATGCTCCGTCGCTATCTCTCTCGCAACACTTCCTGATTGTATCGCGTCAGAGGCGAAAGCAGGTAGCTGATGATCCGCCGCGAGCCGGTCTTGATCTCGACCGTCACCGCCATCCCGGGCGAGAGCTGGACGGGCCGCCCCTCGATCTCCATCCCGCTTCGGTCGAGGCTGACGCGCGCAGCATAGACGAGTTCCTGACCATTGGGTTCACTCGACGCGCTTTCCGCGCCGGCGGGTTGGTCCCTCGCCCGGTCCTCACGTCTATCGCGTGTGATGGCATCGCGCGAAATGCTGAGCACGCGGCCATCGAGCAGCCCGTAGCGGGTGAAATTGAAGGTATCGATCTTGATCGCGGCGCTCTGTCCGGGGACGACGAAGCCGATATCGCGGTTCGAGATCATCGCCTCGATCTCGAGGCTGGAGTCGAGCGGTACCACGGCTGCGAGCGTCTGAGCTGGCGTCACGACCCCACCGATCGTGTGCACCGCCAATTGTTGCACGACGCCATCGACCGGTGCGGTGAGAATCTGCTGCTTTGCCTTCTGCTCTCCCTTAATCACGTCCTGGGCGAGACCCGCGGCGCGTTGCTCGGATTTCGCGAGGTCTTCGTAGAGCGTGCGGCGGTACTCCGCTTCCACTTTGAACCTGGCCTGAGCGAGTCCAGCCACCGCGGCCTCGGCCTCGCGCAGCCGGCTTTGCTGAACAAGGACGTCATGCTGCTGGCCGACAAGGTCCTGAAACTCGGTAAGATAGATGATCTTGGTGCCGATCGCCTTGTCGTAGAGATATTTGCGCACGTCCACTCGCTCCTGCAGCAGCGGGATCGTTGCGTCGAGTTTGGCGATCGTCGCCACAATTGTCTCGCGTTCCGCGTCCTTCTGCGCAAGTTGGCGATCGATCTCCGCCAGCTTCGCGGCATGCTCCGCCTTCTGGCTTGCCAGTAGCTGACGATACATCTCGACCAGCCGCTGGCTGGCTCCCGCTGGCGGCGTGAAGTCGGCGATCGGATCAATGTCCGAGGCAATTGCCGCGCGTAAGCGCGCAGTGTCGAGTTCGGCGGCGATCAGATCGCTTTTCACATGGTCAAGTTCGGCGACATTGATCGTTGGATCCAGTTCGATCAGCACGTCCCCCGCCTTGACCGTTGTGCCATCGCGAACATGAATCGCGCGCACGACTCCCGTTTCAGCCGGCTGGATCACCTTGGTCCGGCCACTCACAACAATCCTTCCGGGTGCGGTTGCCACGACGTCGACCTTGCCTAGTGACGCCCACATTAGCGCCGCGCAGAATAGCAGGATAATGGTCAAGCCGATGGCGCGGCCGATCGGTGACGGCGGCGTCTCGACCACCTCAAGCGCGGCCGGAAGAAAAGCCGTCTCGTATTCCCGCCGCTGCCGCGGGCGGCTCGGGAACTGGATGATTTTCCTGACGGCCGTCATTAACCGCCCGCCTGCAGCAGATGGAGGTTTGCATACCGCCCGTTTGAACGGATCAATTCGTCGTGGGTGCCGTCCTCGACGATGCGTCCACGCTCGATCGTGAGGATGCGGTTGGCCCGGCGCACTGCGGAAAGCCGATGGGCGATAACGAAAACGGTGCGGCGTTCGCAGATCCGTTCCATATTGTCCTGGATGATGCGCTCACTCTCGTAATCGAGCGCGCTGGTGGCCTCATCGAAAATCAGAATGCGGGGATCGGTCACCAGCGCACGGGCGATAGCGATGCGTTGCCGCTGGCCGCCCGAGAGGCTGCATCCTCGCTCGCCGACCACCGTGTCGTAGCCCTCGGGAAGTTCGAGAATGAACTCATGCGCGCCGGCCAAGATGGCCGCGTCGACGATCCGTTGCATGGGCATGGTGGGATCGGCAAGCGCTATGTTATCGGCGACGGATCGATTGAAAAGGATGTCTTCCTGCAAAACAATGCCAACCTGTCGCCGTAGCCAGGCGGCATCGGTCAATGCGAGATCGACACCGTCGACGAGGACACGCCCGGTCTCCGGCACGTAGAGACGCTCGAGAAGCTTTGCGAGCGTGCTCTTGCCCGATCCCGACGGGCCGACGACACCAACGATCTGCCCAGCCGGAACATGAAAACTGATGTCGTGCAGGATTTCCGGCCCATCGACGCGATAGCGAAACCCGACGTGGTCAAACGTGACGGCCCCGCGGACCGGCGGCAGCACGGCGCGGCCGACGTCGATCATGGGCTCCGGGCGGGTGTTGAGGATGTCTCCGAGTCTCTCGATCGAGAGGCGGGCTTGATGAAAGTCCCGCCATATCTGGGCGATGCGCAACACCGGCATACTCACCCGATTCGCCAGCATGTTGAATGCCACCAGCTCGCCGACAGTGAGGCTGCCTTCGATCACCAGCTTTGCACCGAAAAAAAGCACGGCAACGGTGACCAGATGGTTCACCAGTTGCACGGCCTGGCTCGTGACATTACCGAGGCTGATGACGCGGAAGCTTGCGGAAACGTAACCGGCAAGCTGCTCCTCCCAACGCCGATTCATCTGCGGCTCGACCGCCATCGCCTTCAATGTCTGGACACCCGTGATGCTCTCCACCAGGAACGCCTGGTTCTCTGCACCCCGGCGAAACTTTTCATTCAGCCGTTCGCGGAAAAGCGGGGTCGCGACCGCTGAAATGCCGATATAGAGCGGGAATGCACCGACAACGACGAGCGTCAGCATGGGGGAGTAGACGAGCATCACCGCAAGGAAAACGGCCGTAAACAGAAGATCGATGACGAAAGTCAGCGCCGAACTCGTCAGGAAGTTGCGTATATTCTCAAGCTCTTGGACGCGGGCGACAGAATCGCCGACACGACGGGTCTGAAAATAGGTTAGCGGCAGCGCCACCAGATGGCGATACAGGCGCGCGCCAAGCTCGACGTCGATGCGGTTGGTCGTGTGGGAAAAAAGATGGGTACGCAAGGCGCCAAGCGTTGCCTCGAACACTGCGATCACCGCAAGACCGATGACCAGAACCTCGAGCGTGCTCAATCCGCGATGCACGAGAACTTTGTCGATAACGACCTGGAAGAACAGCGGGCTGACAAGCGCGAAGACCTGAAGGAAGAAGGAAGCGATCAGCACCTCGCTCAACAGGTAACGATATTTCTGGATAGCGCCCAGGAACCAGGTGATGTCGAACCGCCGTGAGAGATCGGAGAGCGACGCGCGGCGCGCCATCAGGACCAGACGACCGTTCCAGAGCGCCTCGAATTCACCGCGGGTCAGTTTCACGGGGTGGGGTTCCAGGGCGCGCTGGACCAACACGGCGTCTTCCTCCGCCTTCCCAAGCAGGAGAAAGCCGCCATCTTGGAGAGCCGCGACCGCCGGCAAGGGCGTGCGCACAAGACGTCCCCAGCTCGTGTTAACCGTGCGCGCTTTAAGTCCAAAATCCCTTGCGCATCGCAGCATCTCGGTGATGCCCACGCTCCGCGTGCCCAAACGGTGGCTGAGCTGCTCTTCCTCGGCCGCAACACCATGCAGCCTGAGCAGCAAGACAAGCGCGAAAAGCCCGGTTTCCTCTTGCGACGCCATCTACTGGATCCCCCAAGCGTACAGGACCGCGGTCGGCGATCTATCGCTCCCAGCCTGATCGTATCGATTGTATGCGTATCGTTCGGTCATGAGAGGTCAGGCCCTGGGTCTGGTCAGGAGTTCAACGCCGGGTGACGTTTGCTGCAAAGTCCCGTTGGGATGGCTAATGCCAGCTGCGCCGTGGCCCGAGTTGGCCGCCGTATACTGGTCGAGCAATGCTGCGAGAATCGCGTACGGCGACGCTTGCTGCGGGGCTGATGCGATCGGGGGATCGGTAATGACGATCGTTTGCGGCGCCGCGGTTGTTGCTCCACCCGGCGTCGAATCGCTTGCCGTAAAGGTGAGGTTGTTTACCGGATGGCCCGAACCTGCATATGACGAATTCAGCGTCAGGCCGCTGTTGACCTCGGCGGCGTTCAAGATAACCGAGCCGCCGCTGAAGACGGATTTATCGAGATTGTCGGTGATCGTCTCGTAGCTGGTCAGCCCGCCTATCGTCACGGACACCGCGTTGTTCGCATCTCCCGGTGTGACCTGGACGCCCAGCGGGACGGAGCCTCCCGCAGCGACCGTCAGCGCCGTATTGCCGATCGTAAGCGCCGGCACCGCGGGCGCAGACTGCGGATCGGTTATCAGGATGCCGCCTCCCCCGTCACTGGCAGCAGCGAAGCCCGCGCCGCCGAGGCTGGAGGTCTGGAAGTCCAGGCTCGCCACCTGGTTGGCGCTGTTCGATACCTGCAGCAGCCCCGTCGACGCGTTGTAGCTGAGCGTCACACCTGCCGAGGAAAAATTCTTCAGATCGATCTTGTCCCCAGGGACGAAGTCTTGCAGCTGCGATCCCGCATAGGATGCGGTGCCGACATTGGTGCCGAACAATGCGGCATTGTCGATGATCAGTTCGCTGCTGCCGCCCTGGAAATTGATTTGCGTAGCCGTGCCGGTGGCCGCGGCAACTTCAAGCGTGGAACCGCTGCCGAGTTGGAAGAGGCCGGTACTGTTTGGATCAACGGCTGTCGACACATCGAGCGAACCGACGACGTTGACCGTGCCGTCGTCCAGGAGGGTTGGGGCAATATTGGTACCATTGAGCGTCCAGGTCGCGCCGGCATCGACGGCAAGGACCTGGAAATTGCTGAACGAGCCGGTACCCACTCCGCCGATCGAGCCTGTGCCGCTGGCGAGCTCCAGCGTGCCGTTGCCGCCGAGGACCTTGCCGGTGAATACGGCACCGGGGTCGACCACGAGCCGATTGGTGGCGCTCCCCGCGAAGTCGATGGCATAACTCCCGCCGGAAATCGTGCCGGCATTCGTCACCGTGCCGGAACCGCCGGTAAGGAAGACGCCGAAGGCGCTGCCCGAGATGGTCGCGCCCGCGAGGTTGGTGATGCTGCCACCGCCCTCGATATCGGCGGCAGCGCCGGCCGTCGCGCTGATGCTGCCGGCATTGCTGAGTGTCGTGATGCCTCCCTGCGCAAAGACGCCGGCGACCTGGCCCGAGATCGAAGCGGAAGCGGCATTCGTGATGCTGCCGCCGGCCTCGAAGCCGACACCATGAGCGCCGGAGATGCTGCCGCTGTTGCTCAGCGTTCCCGAAGCACCGGTGGCGAAGACACCGAACCCGCCGCCCGAGATCGACCCGCCCGAATTGTTCGTGATGCTGCCGCCACTCCCGAGACCGACACCTGCCCCACTGGCACTGGCCGAAATGATGCTGCCGCTATTGGTAACCGTCCCTGACGCTCCC
>JBKQRS010000657.1:0-5317 GCA_052143915.1 Bradyrhizobium sp. | reverse complement strand
GCGCTGATGCCGATCTGGCCGTCGCGCACATAGAGATTGTTGATGATCAGCTTGCGCTCCTGCCCGCCGCTCGCGGTAGGCGCATTGCTGCCACCGCCAGCATAAGCCTGGGTATTTTTTTGGATGGCGTCGAGATTGCTTCCGCCGGTATTGCCGACCTCGTAGGTCACTTGCGGCTTGTCGATGTCGATCTCCCTGATCACGATCGGGCCGCTGCCGGTGACCGTGCTGGTGTCGAGCTTGACCGTGATCGCGCCGACAGTGATCGCGTGGGGCGTAGCAAAGCCCTTGGGATTGCCGACGGTAAGGCCAAAAAGCCCGCCCTCGCCCGTGGAGATCGAGATCACGACTTTGTCGAGCGTGACCGAGGCCTGGGTCGCTTGCGAGCCGTATTTCTCGATCGCCGCCTTGATGTAGGAATCGAGATTGGAGAAGAGGTAATAGCCGACGCCGGCGACGATAATCAGCACTACGACAACACCGATGCCGATCTTCTTCCACATATTGGCCCCCATTCTTGGTTGAGGCGAAGTCTAGCAGGGCCATATGGCGGTGCAATGACGGCGAATCTGGGCCGCGACGCACTTCGGCCTGCCCCCTACTCGCGCGTCATCACCAGCTTGAGCGAAGCCGCGAGCAGCGTCGCCACCAACATGATGCCGGCCATGACCAAGAGCCCGTTCTGGAACGAGCCGGTGACGTCCTTGAGCCAGCCCATCAGCGCCGGCCCGGCGAAACCGCCCGCCGTGCCGATCGAGTTGATGAAGGCGAGACCTCCGGCGGCGCCGGCCCCGGCCAGGAAGCGCGTCGGGATCGTCCAGAAGATGGCGCGCGCCGCCGTCACGCCGATCAGCGCCAGCGTCAGCCCGGTGAGCGCGAAGGTCAGCGAGCCGGTCAGCAGGACCGACACGACCAGCCCGATGGCGGCCAAAAAGCAGGTGATGACGAGATTGCCGATCTTTTTTCCGGTGCGGTCGACATGCCAGGCCCAGGCGATCATCGCGGCCGAGGCGAAGAAATATGGCACCGCGGCGATCATGCTGATGGCGGAATTCGAGAACTGATACTCCTTGAGCATCAGCGGCAACCAGATGCCGATGCCATAGGAGCCGAGGGTGAAGCCGAACTGCACGGCGGCAAGGATCAGCACGCGGATGTCCTTGAGCGCCGGCCACAGCGTGGCATGCGGCCGTTCCCGCGTCTCCGCGTCGAGCATTCCCACCAGCGCCTTGCGCTCGGGCGCCGTGAGCCACGCGGCGTCCTGCGGCCGATCGGCCAGCAGCTTGAGCACCAATAATCCCATGAGCACGCAAGGCAGACTGACCATGATGAAAAGCCATTGCCAGCCGGAGATACCCCAAATTCCATCCATCTGCAGCAGCAGGCCGGAGATCGGCGCGCCGATCAGCGACGACACCGGTATCCCCACCAGGAACCAGGCCAGCATGCGGGATCGGGTCTCGACGGGAAACCAGGCCGCCAGATAATAAGTGACGCCGGCGAAAAACCCGGCTTCGGCCAGTCCCAGCAACAAACGCACCGCGTAGAAGCTGTAAGGCCCGACGACGAAGGCGGTCGCGGCCGAAACAAATCCCCAGGTGATCATAATGCGCGCGATCCAGAATCGTGCGCCGAAACGATAGAGCGCGAGATTGCTCGGAATCTCGAACAGGCAATATGTCACGAAGAACATGCCGGCCCCGACACCGAACTGGGTCGCCGTCAGGCCGATGTCCCGGTTCATGGTCAGCGCCGCGAAACCGACGACGGTGCGGTCGAGATAATTGAAGACATAGGCGACGGTCAGCACCGGAACCAGCCGGTAGGCGGCTTTCCGGAGAGCGCTTTGCGCCACGGCATCCATGAGCGTTCCCTCCCCTGGGGTCCGGCGGCGTCCCTCAGCCTTTATGCGGAAAGCCGTAAAGCGCCGCCGGGTTGTGAATCATGATCTTGTCCGTTGTCGCCGCCGAGGGCAAGGCCGCGAGAAATCCATCCACCACGTCCTCGTAGCGAAGATCGCGATAAGGCACCGCCACGGCATCGCCGGTCTGCAATTCGTGCGGCGGCGTATGCGGCCAGTCGCTGCCCCAGACGCAGCGATCCGCCGCCGCGGCCAGAATCGCGTCAAGCCAGGCCGGATCCGGTTTCGTCGCCAGCGCGTTGTCCATCGAACGATAAGGCGCCGACAACTTGACCCAGACATGCGGCAATCCCAGCAGCGCGAGCAGGCCACGGCCGCCGGCGTCGTTCGACGTGAATCCCGAATAAAGCCCGTAATGGTCGATCACCACCGGCGCCGGCGAGAGGGCGAGATCGCGCGATGCTTCGAGCAGCATTGCCAACGGCGCGATCACCTCGACATGCCAGCCCTGCATACGCGCGAGCGAGGCCGTCGCCGCGAAAACCGACGCGAGCGGTGGCGGCTTCTTGCCGCCGGGCAGGGTGTAGAGGTTGATGCGTAGGCCGCGCACGCCGCGCGCGTGATAATCGATCATCAGCGCCGGCGGGGCATTTCCTGGATCGAGCGTTGCGACGCCGCGGCCATGCTCGCCCAGCGCATCCAGGCTTTCGAGCAACAGGGTGTTGTCGGTCAAGTAGAAGCTCGGCTGCACGATGACAAAGCGCGCGATGCCGCGCCGCGCCGCCAGCCGTTGCAGCACGGCAAGATCGGCGATGCCCGCGGTATAGGGCCGCCCCGCCGCCTGTTTGTAACGCGCCGGATCGCCGACGATGTGGACGTGGCTGTCGCAGCGCATCGGCCCGTTCAATCCTTGCGCAGCCGGAATGCCAGCGCCGCGCCGGTCTCGCGCGTGCCGAGATTGCCGCCGACGTCGCTGGTCGTCTCGCGCGCGGATATCGCCGCCTCGACCGCGCGCCCGATCGCGGCGGATGCCGCGCCGAACGCGGCTTGGCCGGTGCGCCGGCCGTGCCAGGCCAGCAACAGCATCGCCGAGAGCACCAGCGAATACGGATTGGCGATGTTCTTGCCGGCGATGTCGGGGGCCGAGCCGTGCGCCGCCTGCGCCATCGCGTAATCGGATCCTGCATTGAGCGACCCGCCGAGGCCGAGGCTGCCGGACATCTCCGCCGTGAGATCCGACAGGATATCTCCGAACATGTTGGTGGTGACGATCACGTCGAAGCGGTTTGGCGCGCGCACCAGATGCGCCATCATCGCGTCAATCAGCACGTCATTGGCTTCGACCTCGGGAAATTCGCGCGCCACTTTGCGGCATTCCTCGAGGAATAGCCCGTCGCCGATCCGCAGCACATTGGCCTTGTGGACGATGGTGACGCGCTTGCGCCGGTCCTGGGCCAGCGCGAAAGCGGCTCGCGCTATGCGCTCACAGCAGTGCCGCGTGATCCGCCGGAGCGAGATCGCGACGTCCGGCGTCACCAGCATCTCGCCGCTGCCCGCTGCCATGTTGCGGTCGGCATAGAAGCCTTCCGTGTTCTCACGCACAACCACCAGGTCGAAATTTCCGACCCGGCCGGGAAGGCCCGGATAGGTCCGCGCCGGCCGGATGTTGGCGAACAGATCGAGATTCTTGCGGAAGAATTTTGACGGGTTGATCTCGCCGCGCGCCTCGTCCTTGAAGTCGGAGATTGCGGTGGGGCCGAGGATCAGGCCGTCGGCAACCTGCGCCGCGGCGAACACGTCGGCGCGGACGGTGGTGCCGTGGCGTTTGAGGCTCTCGTGCCCGACCACATCCTCGACGAATTCGAGGCCGAGGCGGAAGCGGTCGGAAGCCGCCCGCAGCACCGCCAGCGTGGCCGCGGTGATCTCGGGACCGATGCCGTCTCCTGCAAGCACCAAAAGCCGCATGCCGATCCCTTTTACACCCGGAGGCGCGTTCTTCAGCTCGATTGCGCCAGCTTCGCGAAGCTGCCCTCGCCCACCCTTTTCGTCAACCCGCTTCGCGCTTGCGGCCAGGCCGCGTGACCCGGGCCGTATTATTTGATATCACCGGGATGGATGGGCGGCCGGGCGGTTTTAAGGCGCCGGTTTTGGACGGTTGCGACGATCTTTCGAGACAGCATCATGAATGCAGAACAATTTGCCCGCGATCTGCTCGCTAAAGCGGGCATCGAAATAAACGGCAACAAACCTTGGGATATCGAGGTACACGATCCGAACCTCTATACTCGGGTTATCGCGGAAGGAACGATCGGTCTCGGCGAGGGATACATGGACCGGCAGTGGGATTGCCGGCAGATCGATGAGTTTTTCAATCGCGTTGTCGCCGCGGATCTCGGAAAACATCTGCCGGTTGCTTTCAGCACGACGATGCTGTTTGTGCGATCCAAATACCGGAATCAACAGACCAAACGCCGGTCGCTCAAGACGGTCGGTACTTTCTACGATTTGCCCGTCGAGGTGTTCGAGGCGTCTTTCGATTCACGCCTGACGGGCAGCTGCGGCTATTGGAAAGACGCGCGGACTCTGGATGAAGCGCAATATGCCAAGCAGGATCTTGTCTGCCGGAAAATCGGCTTGAACGCCAATCATCATGTCTTGGACATAGGATGCGGTTGGGGTTCTTTCATGGGATACGCCGCGGAGAAATATAAGGCGCAGTGCGTGGGCACGACGATATCGGGCAATCAGGTCGCGTATGCGCGCAAACGATACGCGGGATTGCCGGTCGAGTTTCGTCTCGAGGATTACCGCGACTTCAAGCCCAACCGCAAATTCGACCGGATTGTTTCAATGGGAATGTTCGAGCATGTCGGATCGAAGAATTACCGAAGGTATTTTGAACTTGCCCGCCAGGCGATGAAAGAGGACGGACTCTTCTTGCTCCATACCATTTGGCAAAATGAGCGCTCCCCGGCCATAGATCCCTGGCTCGACAAGTACATCTACCCCAACGGTCAGTTGCCGAGCGTGGGAGAAATAACTTCCGCGGTCGAGGGACTCTTCGTGGTCGAAGACGTGCACAATTTCGGCGCGTATTATGACCGCACGCTCGTGGAGTGGGACAAGAAATTCCAGGCCAACAAGGCTTCGATCAAATCCGCAATCGAAAAATCCGGCCGGAACTATGACAAATTCTGCCGCATGTGGGAGTACTACCATCTCTCCTGCGCCGGAGGCTTTCGCTCAAGAGTTGTTAATGTCGGGCAATTCATACTGTCTCCGAACGGCGTCAGGGGTGGATACGAACCGGTTCGTTGATGGAATGGTCGGGCATCGCGGCATCGACGAGGCTCGCTAAGTCATTGTAGTTTCAATGCGGATGGGTGGCCGAGCGGTTTAAGGCACCAGTCTTGAAAACTGGCGTACCCGCAAGGGTACCGTGGGTTCGAATCCCAC
>JBKQRS010000656.1:0-20616 GCA_052143915.1 Bradyrhizobium sp. | reverse complement strand
GTGTTCTGGCACCCGAAGGGCTGGACCATCTTCCAGGCGCTGATCGCCTATATGCGCCGCCGCCTCACCGGCGATTACAGCGAAGTCAACGCGCCGCAGATTCTCGACAAGGTGCTGTGGGAGACCTCCGGCCATTGGGACTGGTACCGCGAGAACATGTTCGCCGCCCAATCCGCCGGTGACGAGGCCGAGGACAAGCGCTGGTTCGCCTTGAAGCCGATGAACTGTCCGGGCCATGTGCAGATCTTCAAGCACGGCTTGAAGAGCTATCGCGATCTGCCTCTACGCTTGGCAGAATTCGGCGTGGTGCATCGCTACGAGCCTTCAGGGGCGATGCATGGGCTGATGCGGGTGCGCGGATTCACCCAGGACGACGCGCATGTGTTCTGCACAGAGGCGCAGTTGGCCTCCGAATGCCTCAAGATCAACGATCTGATCCTGTCGACCTATGCCGATTTCGGCTTCGAGGGCGAACTGACGGTAAAACTCTCGACCCGGCCGGACAAACGCGTCGGCACCGACGAAATGTGGGACCACGCCGAGCGCGTGATGGCGACGGTGCTTAGCGAGATCGAGGCGAAGAGCCACAATCAGCGCATCAAGACCGCGATCAATCCCGGCGAAGGCGCGTTCTACGGACCGAAATTCGAATATGTGCTGCGCGACGCCATCGGCCGCGACTGGCAATGCGGCACCACGCAGGTCGACTTCAATCTGCCGGAGCGGTTCGGTGCGTTCTACATCGATGCCGACGGCTCGAAGAAGACGCCGGTCATGGTGCATCGGGCGATCTGCGGCTCGATGGAGCGTTTCATCGGCATCCTGATCGAGCACTATGCGGGCAACTTCCCGCTCTGGCTGGCGCCGGTCCAGGCCGTCGTCACCACCATCACCTCGGAGGGCGACGAATACGCCAAGGTGGCCGCGGCGGCGGCGCGGCGCGCCGGATTGCGCGTCGAAATCGACCTGCGCAACGAGAAGATCAACTACAAGGTCCGCGAGCATTCGCTGGCGAAGATTCCGGCATTGCTCGTGGTCGGCAAGAAGGAAGCCGAGACGCATTCGGTCTCGATCCGCCGGCTCGGCAGCGACGGGCAAAAGGTGATGGCGACCGATGAGGCAATCGCAGCGCTGGTCGAGGAAGCCATGCCGCCGGATGTGAAGCGCGCGCGAACCGGAGCATAAGTTTAGAACGCTAGCAATTGCGCGTGGCTTGCCGATGTGTCCGGCCCACCCGATATCAGGGGGCCGTCCATTGGCTTTTGAAACAACGGAATGCATATGCTTGATGCCATCGACCTCCTGAAAACCCGCCGCTCGGTCAAGCCGCGCGAGATGAGCGGGCCGGGCCCCTCGCCCACCGAGCTCGAGACCATTCTGACCATCGGCGCGCGGGTGCCCGATCACGGCAAGCTGGCGCCGTGGCGCTTCATCGTGTTCGAAGGTGATGCGCGCGTCCGTGCCGGAGAAGTCATTGCCAAGGTGTTCGCGCGGAAGCACCCGCAAGCCTCGCCTGCCGAGATCGATGTCGAGAAGCGCCGTCTGACCGACGCACCGCTTGTGATCGGCGTGGTCAGCTTTACCAAGCCGCATCCCAAGGTGCCGCCCTGGGAACAGGAATTGTCCGCCGGCGCGAGCGCGATGAACATCGTCACCGCGGCAACCGCGCTCGGCTATGGCGCTTGCTGGCTGACCGGCTGGTTCGCGTTCGATCGCGACGTGCTCGAGGGCCTCGGATTGAAGGCGGACGAGAAGCTCGCCGGCCTGATCCATATCGGCACGCCGGGCAAACCGAGCGACGACCGCCCGCGCCCGGCACTCTCGGAGATCGTGACGAGGTTTTAGTCCTACCCTGCCCTTTGACCCTCATGGTGAGGAGGCGCGTAAGCGCCGTCTCGAACCATGAGCCCGATGTTCACTTCTCGGCCTCATCCTTCGAGACGCGGCTCAAGCGCGCCGCTCCTCAGGATGAGGAAATGGCAGCGGCACGCCGTAGAAAATAATCACGCTGCCTTCGAGGCCCGTGCGCCGAAGCGAGCCAGCAATTGCTCGACTTCGGCCGCGGGCTTCGCCGCACTGAACAGGAAGCCCTGCACCTCGTTGCAGCCTTCGGCGCGCAACCAGTCGAGCTGGTCGATGGTCTCCACGCCCTCCGCAGTGGTGGTGATGTTCAGACTGCGGCCAAGGCCGGAGATCGCTCGCACGATCGCAACACAATCGGGGCGCTCCGCGAGGTCCTTTACAAAGGACCGATCGATCTTGATCTTGTCGAACGGAAAGCTTCTGAGATAGCTGAGGCTGGAATATCCGGTGCCGAAATCATCCATCGAGATGCTGACGCCAAGTCCACGCAACTGATGCAGGATCGCAAGATTGGTCTCGGTCTCGGCCAGGAACAGTGATTCGGTGATTTCGAGCTCGAGCCGCAGCGGCGACAACCCGGAATGCGCCAGGGCCGAGATCACCGCCTGGACCAGATTGCGGCTGCGGAACTGCACTGCCGAGAGGTTGACCGCGACCTTGACGTCATCAGGCCATTTCGCCGCCTCGCAGCAAGCCTCCCGCAAGACCCATTCACCTAGCGGCACGATCAGCCCGATGTCCTCGGCAACCGGAATGAAATCGACCGGCGAGATCATCCCCTTATCGGGGTGGCGCCAGCGCAATAGCGATTCAAAGCCTGAGATCCGGTCCGCGGCGATGTCCACCAGTGGCTGGTAATGAAGTTCGAACTCGCCGTTGGCGAAGGCGCGACGCAGGTCAAGTTCCATGTCGCGGCGCTTTTGCGCCAGCCGGTCCATCTCGCGTTCGAAGAACCGGTGCACGCCGCCGCCGTCGGACTTCGCCCGGTACAGCGCCATGTCGGCGTTGCGCATCAGCTCCTCGCTGGTCGTCCCGTCGCCGGGCGAAAGCGCAATGCCGATGCTGGCGCCGATCACGACCTCGATGCCGTCAATGTCATAGCCGTCGCTCAATAGCTTGATCAGGCGCGCGGCAAAATCGCTGACCTCGTTCGGCGTGACATCGGAGGCCAGTACGACTGCGAATTCGTCGCCGCCCAGCCGGGCCGCGAGATCGCTGCCGCGGACCTGGGACCGCAGCCGGTCGGCGACCAGCGTGAGCAGCCGGTCACCCATCGGATGGCCGAATGAATCGTTGACGTTCTTGAACAGGTCGAGATCGACACACAACACCGCCACGCGCTTGCTGCCGCCGTGGCTCTGTTCCAGCGCCTGGCGAAGACGGTCCCGATAAAATTCCCGGTTCGGCAGATCGGTCAGGCCGTCATGGTGAGCCATGTAGGCGATCCGCGCCTCGGCCTTGTGCCGTTCGGTGATGTCGACGATGGCGACGAGGTAGCCATCGCGTCCCTCGAACACCACGCGCCGTCCGAACGTCAGCACATGAATTTCGCTGCCATCGGCCCGGATATGCCGCCAGTTGCGGCTGGACTCATAGGCATCGCCGACATGCTGCAGCGCCTCTTTGTGGCTTATCCACTCGTCCTTCGGCCATATCTCCTGGAGTTTCATGCGCAGAAACGTCGCGCGGCTGTAGCCGTAATGCCGCACGGCCGCGTCATTGACGCTGAGGAATTCGGTCGTTCCGGCGTCGAATACCCACATCGGCATCGGGTTGTTGTCGAACAGCAATCGAAACGAGGCTTCCCGCCGCTTGAGCGCGGTGACGTCGGAAACCGTGAGCGAGAGAATGTCGCCGAAAGCAGTTGCGCCCAGCTTCAGGTTCCGGTCGTCGCTGTCGATTTCGAACTGGTCGCGGCTGCCGCTGTTGACCACCTCAAGCAATCGCTCGACGACCTCCGGCGAACACAGCAGATTTCCTTGCGCGCTGAGCCGGTGCCACAACAGGCCGGTCGAAGGCACCTTGAGCAGCCGCGAGGCACCCTGATTGTGGTGGACGATCTGGAAATCGAACGGCCGCCCTTCGGAATCACGGATCGCGGCGAGCGACAGCACGCCCTCGTCGGTCGAAGAGAAAATCGCGTCGAGCAGATTATACTGCGGGGCTCGCTCGTTGACATAAGCGCCGATCAGCGTGTGGCCCCATCGGGACGATGTCGGCAGCGCCAGGACGTCGTAAGTCTGGACCAGGCCATCGCGCACGCAATGCGCAGCGGCGAGGTAAGGACGGCCGTTCGCAAGCGCGCAGGTGACGGCTTCGCCCAGCGCGGTCGCGCAATCCGGCGACAGCATATTGACGGGGATGTCCTGGCGGTCGTCGTTCAGCCATTTCTGGATGTAGCGGCCGGCCCGCGATACTTCGAGCACGTCGTTGTTGTTCTTGAGCAGGACGATGTGATCGGCCAGCCGGCCGAGGCTACCCAGCATCACATCTTCATAACGCGGAAGCTTTTCGCCCGGCCGAAGTGCTGCTTTCCACTTGCGCTGCAGGACCGGGACGTCGTCGAACATTTCGGGGTTGAATTTCCCCGACGACTTCTTGGCAGCAAGCATGGCATCCCCACAACGCGCAACAATTCCGCGCGTCATCCAATGCAGTTGCGCTTAATGCGGTGTAAAAATTGCGGGTGGCAAGCGCCGAACCGGTGATTATGACAGTTTTAAGTCGCGCGATGGTTAGTAGCCGTTAGAGACTATGACGGCGGTCTGGTCATCGCGCAGATCAGGTGAACTTGTCTGCACTCCCGGCAATCCATCATTCCCGGGAAGGCGCTTGCTAAGAAGATCGATGCCCGGATCAAGTCCGCGCACGACGCGCGCGGATCAACGCGCGACGACCTCGACCTCGCCGTCGACGCCGTTGACGACATTGAAGGCGCGCTCATAAACCTTGCCCTCGTTCTTGGCGATGGCGCGATACTCGCCTTCGGACAGCACGACGCGGGGGAATGCGCCGATCGATTCCTTGATGACGTCGCCGCCCGGCGTGATCACGGACCATGCGGTGTTCGCCAGCGCCTCGCCGCCGCGGTCAGTGACGAGCTTCAGGGTAATGACCGCGGCGCGATGGGTGATGATCACGTCCGTCAGCTTGCCGGCCTGAACGCGAATGTCCGAGCGCACCACGGAGTTGGCGTCGCCGTAATTGGAAATAATGTAGTAGGTCCCCTCCGGCAGCAGCGCGACATCGCCGGCGGCGACGCTCGGCACCAGCGAGGCGCGCTCGCCGATTTCAAACTGGCTGCCCTTGTAGATCGCGAACGAAATCTGGTTCTGCGGAATCTTCGTTGTGCCGACGCGGCCTTCGATGCGCAGGCCGCCCGCCGGAAGCACGAAGGATTCGCGGTCGGTCTCGGCCTTCAGGGTCACCGGCCGCACCGCGCTGACCAGTCCAAACGCGACATGGACCACATAGTTGCCGGGCGGCAGCACGATATTCGGCGTCGCGCCACGGTCTTCGCGGACCAATTTGGGATTGCCGGTCTCGTCCGGCCGGTCTGAAAATACCCGCCATACCAGCCCGCCGCTGATGACCGGCAGGTCCTTGCCGAAGCGTGCCGTCAGCGCCAGCACGGCCTGGTTGGGCGAGGCGGCGCCGGGAGGAGCAATGACCGGCGGCACGGCCGCGATCGAGGGCTGCGTCAACGGCGCGGGCAGATTGGGCATCGAAGCCGGGCCCGACGGTGGCGCCAGGTTCATCGCGGGCCCTGTGGGGGGTTCCGGCACCGATGCCGGCGGTATCGGTGGCGGCCGATCGCTGAACATCTGAGCCGAAACGGAGGACGGAAGCGCGCAGACGAGAATCGCGGCGAGCGCAAGCGCCAGGAACGGGCGTCCGCCCCACCTGAATCCGCTGATAGCCTGAACCGCGTTCTGCATGATGGATGCTTTTCACTGAAAACACGGCAAATTCAAGCCTCCAGCTGCCTGGACGGATTGCCTGGAACCGACAGGAAAGCCCAATGTTACCCCAGGGGCCGCGGTCCCGTCACAATGTTTTCCTCTACCTCGGCATAAGCCATGTTTGTCGTAGATTCTGGCGGGATCAGGCCGCAGCCTGTAGCCTTGCCTCTCAGGAGATTGCCCCGGTGCTGGAAAATTTGATCGGGCGTGGCCAAAATGGGCCCGATGTCCCCGATGGCGGCGACAAGGTAGGGCTCGGCAGCATTCGGCGGCCAGTGATCGGGCTGGCGCTCGGCGGCGGGGCGGCACGCGGATTCGCCCATATCGGTATCGTCAGGACGTTGATCGCCCACGGCATTGTCCCCAACGTCATCGTCGGCACCTCGATCGGCGCGGTGGTCGGCGGCGCCTATGCCGCCGGGCATCTCGATACGCTGGAAGAATGGGCACGCGGCCTGCAGCCGAGAAATGTGCTCGGCTATCTCGATATCCGTCTCAACGGTTCAGGCCTGATCGGCGGCGACAAGCTCGCCGCGCAACTGGAGGCCGCCATCGGCCAGACCCTGATCGAGGACCTGCCGCTGAAATTCGCCACCGTGGCGACCGAAATCCGCACCGGCCACGAAATCTGGTTGACCCACGGCCGCATGGTCGATGCGATGCGCGCCTCCTACGCGCTGCCCGGGATATTCGCACCGGTGCTGGCGGGCGACCGCTGGCTGGTCGACGGCGCGCTGGTCAATCCGGTGCCGGTGTCGGCGGCGCGCGCGCTTGGGGCGGAAATCGTGATCGCCGCCAACCTCTCAAGCGACGTGTTCACGCACTCGACGACGATCTATTCCCACGGCGCATCGGTCGCGGCGCGGGAGCCTGCGGTCGAGGCCGCCCCGCCGAAGCGCGGTTTGGGCAAGTTCTTTTCCCCGGAACGTGCCGTGAAGCGCGAGTTTTTCGGCAGCGGCGGACGGCCGGGCATCTCTTCGGTCATGGTCGATGCCTTCAACATCATGCAGGACCGCATCACCCGGGCGCGCCTTGCCGGCGATCCGCCCGATCTCCTGATCTCGCCCCGGGTTGGTCAAATCGGCTGGTTTGATTTCCATCGCGCCGACGATCTGATCGCGCATGGCGCGCGCGCCGCCGAGCGCGCCATCATCTCGATCCAGGAAGCGATCCACATTCTGGCGCCGGGCGCAGCGCCTGGGGTCGACAAGGTCCCCTGATCGCCTTCGTGCCCGCGTTCAGGCGGTCTTGATGTAGTCGCGCAGCGCTTCCTGCTCCATCTCGTATTCCTGCACGCGCCATTTGACGACGTCGCCGATGGAAATCAGGCCGACCACCCGCTCGTTCTCAAGCACCGGGAGATGCCGGAATTTTCCGAGCGTCATCATCTCCATGATCGCAGCGACCGTATCGGACTGCTTACAGCTGACAACCTTGCGCGTCATCACCGCGCCGACGGGTTCGTCGAGCACCGCCGCACCGTGTTCGCCCAGCACGCGGACGATGTCGCGCTCCGACAGGATGCCTTCGATCCGGCCCGCGCTCATCACCAGGACGGCGCCGATCTTGCGTTCCCCCAGGATCTTGACGGCGGAGGAGAGCTTCGCCTGCGGCTCGACGCTCTGGATGTTGTGACCTTTGGTATCGAGAATTGCACGTACCGTCATTGTCGTCTCCCTGAAGCCGATCGCGCCCCTTAAGTGAGCGCGGTCTTTATTCACTCTGAGTCTTCAATCAACAGTTCAGCGCCGGTTTCATTGCGGGCGCTTTCGACGGGGCACGGCTTGAAGGAGCACATCGCAGGCTCGCGCCGTGCCGCATGATCGCGAGATGATGGATGAAATCGCACGGCGCCGCAAGCGACGATCAGCCGCGGCCCGGCCCGTCGTGGGACGACGCATCTGCAGCATGGGGCGTTGCGCGTGGAACCGGATCGAATAGCGAAAACAACAGCAAGCCGGCGAGAAAGCCGCCGATATGCGCCTGCCAGGCAACGCTGGCACCATCCGCGCCGATGGCGATCGATCCGACGCCGAAGATGATGTTGACGCCAAACCAGATGCCGAGAAAACTCAGCACCCGCCTGTCGCACAACGCGCGCGTCAGCGACAGCGCCGGCACCTGTGCGGCGGCTTCCGCATCGCCGCGGCTGAATGACAGGAAGCTGCCTCGCACGAAGGCAAAGCGGATCGCGGCCGCCATGGTGCCCGAGACCGAGGCCGAAGCACCGATCATCGGCGCCACCGCGTGCTCATGGGTGACAAGATGCGCCAGCGCACCGGCCGCCGCGGTCACCGCCATGAAAGCGAAAAACCGGATCGCGCCAAAACGGCGCGCCAGCGCGCTGCCGAATGGCAACAGCCACAGCACGTTGAACCCGATGTGGCTGAGATTGGCGTGCAGCAGCGAATAGGTCACAAACGTCCAGACCTTGGCGCCCTCTCCGCCGGGAAAGTCGATCGCCAGCAGGGTCGAATCGTAGCGTTTCGGAATGAAACCGAAGACGTCGATCGTCCAGTTCTCCAGATCGGGCGGAAGCAGCACGCGCAGGTGAATGACCGCCAGCAGCAGGACATAGGCGGTCAGGGCGCCGGGCAGCGTCAGGATCGGCTCGCGCGGGGGAGCGTGTGGCAATTCCGGCGGGGTTTCGGGTGGAAATTCCAAGGCGGTCAAAGACCTCAAGACGGCGGCTGATGCGGGCGATGGCGCCCCATTAGAGCGTTTTGATGCGAAGTGGAAGCCGGTTCGGGTCGGGAAAACGCCTCAAACGCGCAGCTTCGCCGCAAGACAGCGAAACAGCCAAAGGAAAAGGGAGGGCTCTGAGAAAGCTCCCCCTGCATACGCCGAGTAACCTCGGAGAGCCCCGGAAGGCACTTCGCCTCGCCGGTGCTCAAACCTCTCGACCTTTCGATCCATCGCCTGGCGAAAACAGCCCATGTTGGCGAGGTCGCGCAGACGCTTCCGGGTTGAAAAGAAAAATGGCCCCGGTTAAGGGGCCATCCGCCTTACATCTTGTCCGGCATTGGCTGCTTCATCATGTGGTGATGGTAGTGGTGATGATAGTGATGGTGCATGTGGTGGTGCATCATTGGCTTGTCCATCCCCTCCTTCATCATCGGCTTGTCCTGCATCATCGGTTTGTCTTGTGCGACCGCCGGGGCTGCGATTGCGATGGTGGCCAGAGCCGCCAAGACGTAAGAAAGCTTCTTCATGTATCTCTCCTCAGGGTGATCAACCCCGATGGAACACCGGGCGGCCAAATTTGTTCCATCATTGGAACAATTTCGCTGGCCGTCCAGCGCGGTTGGCGGGCGGTCCCAAGGGGGTTTAATTACCCCTCCGGCATCCCCACATAACTAAAATGACACAATGGCAACCACCCAAGCGGGAACCCGCAAGGACCAAGGCTGAGCTGCGCGAGATGCTGGCCGAAGCCGTCCGCAATACGCAGGCTGAGAATAAGCGCCTGCAGCAGGCCAAGAGAGTGAAGCCTGCCTAACTCATATCTGAGTGCAAGAACTTCTGCTGGTCCGGCCTGTCCCCCACAAGACCACCCCCGGCCGGGAGTTCTGACACCAGATGCCTCGGCACGCCGCCCGCGCCGGGGCCGTTTTTGTGCGCGTGTCTAGCGCCCTAGGCAGGTTCGTTCAATTCATCATGCCATTACAAAAGAACTCTATGACGCGCCCAGCAAGTTGGGTTGTGAACGATGAATGATTCGACGCGAAACTTTGATGCATCGACGGTTGCTGTTATGCGGCAGGCGTTGAACGAGGTCGTCGCCGACCATCGCTTCTTAATGCGAAAGTCTGTCACGCCGCTTGAAGTGGCGGAGCATATCCTTCAGCAGGCGGCGTTGGGCGTGCGCGACCTTAACCGGCTGAAAAGCGCTGCACTCGAGAGATTGGCTACCGCTACCTGAACGTACCTCCGCGCTTGCTCGGTGAAGCAACGGGACAGCGGAGCTGATTGCAATGATCCGACCTTTGGGTGTATTGCAATACGTATGTGGGATGCCGCAAGCGTTGCACTCCTCAAAGAACTCTGGGCCAGCGGCCACAGCGCCGCGCAGATCGCCACTCGACTCGGGCGCAGCCGCAACGCAGTGTGCGCCAAGTTGCTGCGCATGGGCTTGAAGCGCGGCCACAAGCCGCCCACCGCCAAACCCAAGATCGTCTCGGTGCCGAAGCGAAAGCCAGTGCTGTTGGCGGCCTGTGCTCGCCCGGTTCATAAGGTTGTGTCTACGCGCAAGCCAGTAGCGAGGCAGCCTGAGGGACTCACCAAGTCACAGTTGAATGAAATGCTGGCCGAGGCCGCCGCTAACACGGCGCGACTGCTTCGATGATGCCTTGCCTGGGAGGAGCAACAACATGACCCCACGCATCCCCGAGGAATTTTCCACCAGGTTGATCGACTGGAGTCCCTTCGTGATCATGGGCAACACGATGCCGCCCCGGGATCATCCTGATGAAGACGAAGAGGACGAAGAGGAAGAGGACCGCGCCGACGAACCGCCGGTCGTGCGCGAGCCGGACGAAGACTAGAGCATGATTCCCCACGCAAAAGCCGCCAAGGTTTCCCACGACGGCGTGTGCTGTTGCGTTGCGTTTGCGTAGAGGCGCCGAGCGGTGCCCGAACGTAGCCCAAGCCTGCTAGCCACCGGACGCACAGCCTTCATTGAATGAGGCAGTCGATGCGTTGCCAGTGTGTCGGGGCCAACGTATCGACGCTGTGCTCGGTGAGCTGCTGGCGATCCATAAGTGAACTGACGAACTGCCCGTTGCGCGGGGCCAAGCCTAAGATGCCCACGCCGGGGCTTGCCCCCTAAAATCGGAAATTTATCAATTAAAACAATGAAGGGAGGGCTCTGAGAAAGCCCTCCCTCGGCTTCTGCTGATCTTCCTGCGCCAGGCCCCGGGACAACGTCCCCACCCCTCCCCACGCAAACGACCAATCTGTTCGACGCCGCCTGTGTCACGACCCCGCCGGAAACCGGAGCAAACCGGCGGGGGATCTGATGCGCGGACACTAGCAGGCCGCTGCCGATCGCCAAGGCGATAGTTAACTTAACCTTAACGGCGCAAAGCTGGCGCCAAAGCCGGCTGCGGCATGGACGCTGCACAGTCAGTCCTGCACAACAACCGAGGGGAATGCGCGTGCGTGAAAATGGGACAGATATGTTCCGCCGCGCCCGACGCGGAGGCAGGGCGAGGATATGAAACATCCGTCAAACCGCGAGTTTTTCGCCTATTGGGATGAGAAACGTGCCGGGGCGCGCGCACCGGACCGCAGCGAGATCGAACCCGACGCGGTACGCGAACTGCTCGGAGATATCTTCGTGCTGTCCTGTGACGGCGCCGCCGGCTACCCGTTCCGCGTCGCCGGCACAAGGCTCTGCGCCCTGCTCGGCCGCGATCTGAAGGATCGAAGCTTTTCGGAGCTGTTCGTCCGGGATGGCCGCCGCGAGATCGAAGACATCATCACGGTGGTGACCGAAGAAATGCTGGCTGCTGTCGCCGGCATTACCGCTACGTCGGACGACGGCGCCCCGGCGCATCTGGAATTGCTGCTGCTGCCATTCCAACACCGTGCGCACACGCCGATGAGCCTGACCGGATTGCTCGCCCCGTTCGAAAACGGCCACAGCATTCTCCGGGATTTCAAGCTGACCTCGTGGCGCTATCTCGGCCACCTCCCACCGCAGCGTCTTGTCCCCCGCGCGTTGCGGAAACTCAAGCTTGCGCGCGGGCTCATGGTCTATGAGGGCCTGCGTTAGGACGCGGGCTCATCCATCCCGGCAGCGATACAGGTCCGCGCCTGACCGAAGCGCTGCGCGAGAGGGGACACAAGCTGTAACGGAAAGTTACGCCTTTCCGGGTTCCACTGCCAGTTTGCCTTCCTTGAACTCGGCCGCATCGACGAACAGGTCCGGGACCTTCGCCGCCCGATCCAGAAGCCATGCGAGCCCAATCATGATCAGGATGCCGCCGACGCTGACGAGCAGTTGCATCCAGAGAGCGCGCGCGCCGCCTTGGGCGTGCTGGACCAGAATCCAGTGCGCTCCAAAGGACAGGAATACGCCGAAGCAAAAAAGCGGCAGCGAATGCTGACCGCACAGAATCATCGGACGCAGCCATTTTGAGCTGAGTATCTCCGACTTGCGCGGGAAATATCGGGAGACGATCAGCGCCAAAGCGAGGAAGTGCGTGAAGCGCAGCATATCGAGGTCGGTCTTGTCGATCGGATAGATCAGCTTGATCATCCATTTCGGCACCATGGCATCCAGCAACGGGAGGTGCCAGGTCATCACGATCAGGAAAGAGAACGCAATCCACGCACAAGCCAATATCAGCGCTGCGCGCGACTGGATGATGGGCCAAAGCTTGGCGACGCCGCCGACACCGCACCATGCCGCAAACACGAACAGCAATTGCCAGGCGAACGGATTGAAGTACCAGTGAGTCCCGGGCGGATAGGAGGCAAGATTCCAGTCGAATATGCGCGCCCCTATGTACAGAAGGATCGAGGCAAGCAAGGTCCAGTTTGGGCGGCGCAACAGGCACCACAGGATCAGCGGTGAAGCGGCGATCAGCGAGATATAGAGCGGCAGCACGTCGAGATCGACCGGCTTGTAGCGCAGCGTGAGCGCCTGCCCGATCAGCACGTCCGGATGCTCAAGAAAATTGTGAACATTGAATTCGTCTTCATACATCGGGTTGTCGAATTTCCGGACCGTGCGCGCGATCTGCGCCGTAAACAGTAGGAACAGCATGATGTGGGCAACGTACATCTGCCAGACGCGCGTCCACAGCCGCTTGATGGCCGCGAGAAAATTCCCCGCACGTATGATCGGACCATAGATGTAGCCGGCCAGATATCCGGAAATGAACACGAAGCACTCGGCGGCATCGCTGAAGCCGTAATTGCGCAGGGTCAACCAGGCGACGAAGTCGTCCGGAATGTGGTCGAGGAAGATCATCCACAACCCGACGCCGCGGAACAGATCGAGCCGGAGGTCGCGCTCGACGGCATGCGAGATAGATACATTATCCTGACTGGCCATCACGTCCTATCCATTTGTCTTGTTGGGCAGCGCGACAGGGGTAACAGAGGCTATCCGGGATAGACCTGCGAAGAGCTGGCGCGCCGCCAACGATTCACTGCATTCGCGGCTCGCAATCGATAGTCTAAAATAAATGGCAGCTAAAAACACGTCTCCCGCTCATTGATACCTACGGCAATACTGGCGTCAATGTCCCAGTCGGGTCAAAGGCGGCCAGGACGTTGCCGAGAAGCCTGCCTGGGGGTGGCCTGCCAAGCGGACATTCGGTGGCTTCGCGCAGCTTCGGCGACAGGCTGACCGGTCTATTCCGACAGTTCCGGCCACGGCACGATGGTGGATTTCACCGTCTTCATCGCCATCGCGTCCGCAACCGCGCGGCCGATGCCTTCAGCGGAAAATGGATACAGCGTCTGCATCTCAAGCCAGGGATATTTGTTGCGGGTGCGATACAGCATATCGACCCCGAGCGGCAGATCGTTGCCGGTAAATCCCCACGAGCCCAGCACGTTGAGGTCCTTGGTGCAGATGCGGTGCCATGACGTATTGATCGAGCCCGCATCGGTGAACTGGCCCATCTCGACGTAGGTGCCGCCGTCGCGCAGCATTTCGATGCCTTCGGGGCCCGCGCTTGGATGGCCCGAGCAATCCATCACCAGATCGGCGCCGAAACCGCCGACGATGTCGCGCACGCGCTTGATGCGTTGGTCAGGCGTCCCGATCTCCTCGATATTGACGGTCGCCTCCGCGCCGAATTTGCGTGCCAGCGCCAGGCGCGGCGTCTCCGGCGCGCCGATGCAGATCACCCTGCCCGCGCCCATCTCGCGTGCGGCAGCAACCGCGAGAATCCCGATCGGGCCGGAGCCCTGGATGACAACGGTGTCGCCCCAGGTGAAGCCACCGGCGCGGGTGGCACGGTTGAACGCGCGGATGCAGGAGGTCAGCGGCTCCGACAGAGCGCCGAGCCGCAGCGACATGTCGTCGGGCAGTTTGTAGATCTTGGTGCCCGGCAGCATTTCGAGATCGACATAGACATATTCGGCCCAGCCGCCCCACAGATGCGGTGCCTTGTCGAACCCGAGATAGCGGCCGTAATAGACAGGGGTCAGGCACTTGTTGGCGCTCTGCGGATAGTGAACGCAGTAGTAGCAATGGCCGCAGGGCATCAGCGGCGGGATCATCACCCTGGATCCCACGGTGAGCGGCTTGCTCATGAAGTCTTCGGTGAACTGCGGACCGCATTCGACGATGATGCCGCCGAGTTCGTGGCCGAGCGTGAATGGCCACGGCAAAGGCTTGGGCCAATGTCCCTTCAGGATATGCAGATCCGTGCCGCAGACGCCGCAGGCGCCGACCTTAATCAACGCCGCCTTTTTCGGAATTTTAGGCCACGGCACGGTGCGAATGACCGGCTGCGCGCCGGGACCGTCATAGGTGCATACGCGGATCTGTTGCATGGGCTTCCTCTCGCGCCTCTTCTTCTTGCTTGATGACGCGGGCGGAACGTTATTCGAGCCGCGGCGCCGTGCCAATGTCGGTCGCCTTGCGGGCCGCCGGCGCCAGTGGAACCGCGCCGTGACGGGGATGCTCGTCCCGGTTGAGGCAAGGCGATTGCCCGTACTTCATGCAGGCATTGCTAACGGCTCGTTAACCTTGCCGGCCGTAGGGTCAAGCGACTCCGAATTGCCGGTTGTCGGGTGGCGAAGATGGCGTTGGCGCACAAAAAATCTATTCTTCCGGCCGCCGAAGAGCGACGGCGCTTCCAGCGGGTGAAGGTCCATCTGCTTGGCCGCTACATGCTGCCGGATCGGCGCGAATTTCCCTGCCAGATCATCAATATGTCGCCGGGTGGATTGGCCCTGCTGGCGCCCGGCATCGGCAATGTCGGCGACCGCGTGATCGCCTATCTCGACCATATCGGCCGGGTCGAGGGCAAGATCACCCGCATCATCGACAACGGTTTTGCCATGACCGTGGGAGCGACCCCGCGCAAGCGCGACAAGCTCGCGGCCCAACTGACCTGGCTCGCCAACCGCGATATCCTCAACCTGCCGGAAGACCGCCGCCACGACCGTATCGTGCCGCGTAACCCGATCGCGCTGCTCACGCTCGAGGACGGCACCAAGATGACCTGCCGGATTATCGATATGTCGCGGTCCGGCGCCGCCATCGCGGCGGAAAACCGCCCGCCGCTGAGATCGCTCGTCCTGCTCGGCAAGGTCCCGTCCCGCGTGGTGCGAAACCTCGAGGAAGGCTTCGCGCTCGAATTCGTTCACGAGCAGACGGCCGATACGCTCGAGGAAAGCGTTACCGCGCGGTAAGAGTCCCTCTGACGCGCCCGTTCCGCGCTTCATTCGCCGCGTGGCACAGGCTTCGACAGATACTCCCGCGATTGCGCCTCGCCTTTGAGCGGCGTCACCTTGTCGGGGTCGATCCGCACCATGAGATAGTCGATGTGGTCCTCTATCCGGGTGAACCAGTGGCCGGTGCCGGCCGGAATCACGACGACGTCGCCGGCCTTGATCTCATAGGCAATGCCGTCGCGAACCTCCGAACCGTTGTTGCCGGGACCATTGAATTCGACGACGGTGCGCATGGTTGCCGGACGCCGCTGCCGGTTGACGATGTCCGGACCCAGCACCAGCGTCGCCGCCCCGGAAAGCACATGATAGACCTCGCTGATCTTGTCATGTTCGGCCACGGAATTCGGTAACGGCTTGTCCAGCCTGCCGCGATGGACCATGCCGATGCCGATATGCGCCTTGCCGATGTCGATATCCCGCACCTGCTGGTCGACCAGCTTCTCCGCCAGCGCCTTGCTGGCGTAGCCCTCAAGCTCCGCCGCCGGAATGTGGGTCCCGGGACACATGATGCAGGTCGGCTGCGGATCGGTTGGATTGATCCGGACCTGATCTTCCGCCAATGCCGGGGTGCCGAGCAGGCTCAGAATTGTTGGAGCGCTCCATAAGAACCGTTTCATGACCACCTCGCTATTGCCAGCGGCATGCATGCACGGCCTTCGCGCCTTGCCAAGTTCTCCCAATATCCCCGGAGACAGCGTTACCGCGGGGTAAAGCGCGGGAGCCTGCGAACTCCCGTTTTTCGAGGGCCCCAACGCGACGTCCACGTTGCCGGATGTCGTCTTCGGCGGCTCGCGGCGACGCGCCAGCTCGGTTAATGCGGGCCGCCTTTGCCGCTTGCGATGGCAGGAAAGACGGGCCAACGGGCCTTAATGCCTAAAATTTGAATCAATTGCAGTTGTTTAAAATTCTAATCGAGTTTTATTCAAGTATAGATCGTATTATCTCCAGTATTTACCCGTATTAAGATCAATTGTACTTGCCGTACTTAGCGGCGGCGCAAAACCTTTGTGCGAAACGTGGTCCCAACAAGAAACGGGGGCCACAATGCTTGGGTTCAGGGGACAGGGAAACGGACTGGCGGTCGTCGCCATCCTGTTGGGATTGAGTGCTTCGGCGCGTGCCGCCGACGAACGGACACTTTATGCAAGCCTTGGCGACACCACGCGCGCGCCGATCGGCTGGGTTGAATTCTGCGCCGAGAATCCCGGCGAGTGCCGGGGCGGTCCGTCGCAGCCACGCGATATCGTGATGACGCAGGCAGCCTGGCGGGATCTCTTGCGCGTCAACCGCTGGGTCAACGAAACCGTCAAGCCGATGACCGACATGGATCATTGGGGCGTCATCGAGAAATGGTCGTTGCCGACCGACGGCTACGGCGACTGCGAAGACTACGTGCTTTTGAAGCGCAAGATGCTGATCGATGCCGGATGGCCGCGCGAGGCGCTGCTGATCACGGTGGTGCGCGACAAGATGGGCGAAGGACACGCGGTGCTGACCGTCAAGACCGACAAGGGCGAGTTCATTCTGGACAACCAGAACGAAAACGTCGTGGCCTGGACCGAGACTGGATACCGCTTCGTCAAGCGCCAGTCGCAGAGCGACCCGAACGTCTGGGTCTCGCTTGGCGACGCCCGCCCCGCGGTCTCCACCGCTACCGCCCGCGACCGACAGTAACGAGAACGAGATATGAGGACACGCGACCCGGTCACATCCCCACCCCTCCCCGTCCCAGACCGGATCGCGCGCGGCCAGCTCTCCCCCAAGAGCTGGCCGCAACTTTTTTGCGCCGTTTGTGAAATGGATCACATCGGCCGGCGCGGGGCTGGGCCAAGGTTGCGGCCGCCGGATGGCGTAAGCCAATTTAATATCCGGGGCTGGCAAGGCCGTTAGCGATATACTCCGCTAGCGGCCTTGTTTTTTGCGGCCTTGATTTTTGCGGCCGGTTTCATTGCCCGGCGGATTTGGTCCGGGTCTGCCGGCCCGTCGAGCCCGGCAGGTGCCGGCCTCGCAGTCTGGTGATTTGCGTTGGGCCGGAATTGCCTGCTGTATTTCCCGCCTCGACCAGCTGAGGAATCCATCATGAGCGCCGAACCCCTGCTCACATCAGATGTCGTCGGACTGACCAAAGCCGCGCCGTTTTCACGCCGCGGCTTCATGACCGCTTCCGCCGCCGTCACGGCCGGCTACACCCTGGCCGCCGGCCCCGTGCGCGCCGACGTCATCAAGACCGACACTGAAGGTCTCACCGCGGGCGATGTGAAGATAAAAGTCGCCGATGGCGAGATGCCCGGTTATTTCGCGCGCCCGAAGGGCGTCGCCAATCCACCGGTCGTGCTGGTCGCGATGGAGATCTTCGGTCTGCACGAATACATCCGGGACGTCACGCGACGTCTCGCCAAGCTCGGCGCGTTCGCCGTCGCGCCCGATTACTATTTCCGCAAGGGTGTCGATCTCACCAAGATAACGGACATTCCGCAGCTCCTGCCGATCGTGAATGCCAAGCCCGATGCGGAGCTGTTGTCCGATCTCGACAGCACCGTCGCCTGGGCCAAATCGCAGGGCGGCGACACCGGCCGGCTCGGCATCGTCGGTTTTTGCCGCGGCGGACGGACGGTCTGGGAATATTCCGCCCACAGCGGCGACCTCAAGGCCGGCGTCGCGTTTTACGGCCCGCCGGTCGATGCGCCGAACCCGCTCTGGCCGAAAAGCTCGACCCAGCTGGCCCCCGAAATGAAGGCGCCGGTGCTGGGATTGTACGGCGAGGCGGATAGCGGCATTCCGGTCAAGGACGTCGAGGCGCTGAAGGCCGCGCTCGCCGCGGCCAAGAAGACTGCCGAATTCAAGATCTACCCAGGCGCACCGCATGGATTCCACGCCGACTATCGCGCGAGCTACCGCAAGGAAGCGGCCGTGGACGGATGGAACGAGATGCAGGCCTGGTTCAAGAAATTCAAAGTGCTCGGCTGAGTTTCATGATTCCCGGAAGGCGCGGCCTATCCGAAGCGATCGCTGTTGCGATGCGACTTGGAAATCTGTTCGATCTCCCAGAGCATCCACACAAAGGATACCCCCAGGCCGACGACGACACCGAGGAACAACAACGTCAGACCGGGGGCTGTGAGCATCTGAAACATGCATGAGCCTCCATGCGCCTCAAGAGCATCCCGATTGAAGCGAGAAGATGCAAGCAGCATACCAGCTGACGGCATCAAGAAACCGGCCTCGGTGCAGAATACACCGAGGCCGCTTGATTCTACCCGCCATGGACGATCCTCAACTTTAGTCGACCCGGATCGGAAGCGCCTTAGGACCGAGGTCTGCGGAATTACCCGCAGACCTGAACCGGCTGGATACGCCAGCCGTGCCTTGTGTGCACGCGGCGGCGCACAACGTAGCAGCCGCCTTCGTCGTAGTAGGAATCGTCGGCAGTGTAATACGGATAATCATAGTAACCGTAATCGTCGAAGTAATCGGGCCCATAGAATCCACCGGCAAAGAACCTTCGCCCATGGTGGAAACCGCGGCCGAAACCACCGTGGTGGAAACCGCCAGCAAAGCGGCCGCCTTGGAATCCTGCGGCACCAACTCCCACGGCGCCAACTCCCGCCGCACCGATCGCAGCCGAGCGCGCAAAGCTGCCGCCAAACCCTCCAGCGCGGAAGCCACCGCCGCCGAACCCTCCGCCCCGACCACCGCCGAAGCCGCCTCCGAAACCACCACCATGGCCGCCGCCGAAACCACCGCCTCCGCCGCCGTGGCCACCACCTCCTCCGCCGCCACCGCGCGCCAAGGCTACGTCAGGCGCCAGCATGCCGATTGACGCGACTGCGAACAAGGCGATCATCGTTTTGCGAAACATGTCTGTCCCTCCTCCGTGATAATGCGCCCCCGCAAGTCACTACTCTTTCGGTGCGATCCCGTTCCGGGATTTAGGGAGGATATTGCAGGATTGCCGGCGTATGCTGCTCACTTCTGCGCGACCGGTTCGCGATGATCGCGAGCACGGCCGGCGCACGCGCTCCAGGCGCGACGTCGGCAAATATGGGAATGATCGGTTCTGGATCATGTTGATCAACATATGCGACTCGTCGACTTGATCGGCAGTCGAAGGGCAAGATCCTCATGACCGGCCAGCGGGACAGTATGAGTTTCGTACGGCTTCACCGTGCTGGATGCGCTCCCCGTATTGATGCGGTGGTGCGCCGGGAAAGCGCGGCCGCGCCGGTCACGCTTTATTAAGCGTTTGGCGCGCCGGACGATCCCTGATAATCCTCGGGAACGACGTTCACTGTTGCCTGTTGAACCGGCGCGCCTCCGGCAGCCGAAGGAGCCGACAGCGCGTGCGCAAATTGATCGCCTTCGACGACGACACTTTCGGCAAGCTGAAGCAGCTCGCGCGCGACAGGATGGCAACCATCCAGGAGCTGGCGGACGAGGCCTTCGCCGATTTGCTCAGGAAGCACGGCATTCCCGTCGATCTCAAGGACGCGCTCCGCAAGAGCGCATCGCTCGCGAAGGCGCCAGTGAAAAAGAAACGCAACCTCGAACCATCAAGGAAAGCGAAAATCATGACGCCCGATCCAGATCCGTTCGAGGAAGGCCAGCGTGCCGCACGAAAGAACATTCCCGCTGAAAGCAATCCGTATCGCGACGGCAGCGAACAACATTCGCTCTGGGCCGCCGGTCATGAAGAGGCCTCCGGCGAGGCCGAGGCCGACGAATCCGAGGGCGGCTGAAGCGCCGCCTTCAGCCGATCTTCTTCAAGCCTTTCTTGAATCGCGGTCCATTGCCGACGTAGAAATTCGCCGCACTTCCCATCGCCACCACCTGCGCGGGGTCGAGTGTGCGGATCACCCGCGCCGGCGCGCCGATGATCAGCGAGTGCTCGGGAAACTGCTTGCCTTCGGTAATCACCGCACCCGCGCCGACGATACTGCCGCGGCCGATCCTCGCGCCATTCATGACGATCGAACCCATCCCGACCAGCGCGCCGTCTTCGAGGGTACAGCCGTGCAGGATGACGTTGTGGCCGACCGTGCAATCCTTTCCAATCGTCAGCGGAAAGCCGCGATCCGTGTGGCAGGTCGAATTGTCCTGCACATTGGAATTTTCGCCGATCTCGATCCACTCATTGTCGCCGCGCAATACCGCGCCGAACCAGACGCTCGCGCTGTTCAGCAAGCGGACCTTGCCGATGACGGTGGCGGTATCGGCGATAAAATAGTTGCCGTCGAGGGGCAGTTCGGGCGCCTGCCCGTCGAGTTCATAGATCGCCATGCGCTACTGGTCTCCCGTTCCAAGGAGACTCTGGCATAGCCGTCAAAGCGTTTTCAAGCAAAGCATGCCCTCGGACTTGATCCGGGGGTGG
>JBKQRS010000655.1:0-4051 GCA_052143915.1 Bradyrhizobium sp. | reverse complement strand
TGGGCGTCGGCGTTCATTCAGGTTTACCGGTAAGTTTGACCATTGGGCCTGCATCCGTCGATGCAGGTTTTATTTTTGTCCGCACCGGTCTGGATGGCTGTGACCGGGAGGTTCAGGCCACGGCGGGTTCCGTGATCGCCACCGAATTTGCCACCGTGCTGGGCGACCGCGAGGGCCCGCTGGTCTCCACCGCCGAGCATGTGCTGGCTGCCTTGCGCGGCATGGGTGTCGATAACGCCACCATCGAAATCGATGGCCCGGAAGTTCCGATCATGGACGGCAGCGCCGCGGCCTTCGTCGCTGCGATCGATCAGGCCGGTATCGTGGCTCAGTCGGCTTCGCGCCGTTTCATCCAGGTGTTGAAGCCGGTGCAGGTCGCGATGGGCGATTCGTTCGGCGAGTTGCGGCCCCATGCGGCCGGTTTCCGCGCCGAGGTCGAGATTGATTTCGCCAACCCGGTGATCGGCCGACAGAAATATGTGCTGGATCTCAGCGCCGAGAGGTTCCGCCGCGAGATTTGCCGCGCCCGGACCTTCGGATGCATGAATGACGTGGCACGGCTGTGGAGCGCGGGCTTCGCGCTCGGCGCCTCCTTCGAAAATTCCGTGGTGTTTGATGAGGGACGCCTGCTCAACACCGAGGGTCTGCGCTACAGCGACGAATGCGTGCGCCACAAGGTGCTCGACGTGATCGGCGATCTCGCGCTCGCCGGTCTGCCGTTGCTCGGCGCCTATCGCTCGGTGCGCGGCGGCCACAAGCTCAACCACGCCGTGCTGACGGCCCTGATGGCCGATCGCAGCGCCTTCCGGGTGATCGAGGCTGAAACCGCCCGCCGCTCGCGCACGCACGCCGAGGTCGGCAGCGGCATGGTGGGCGGCATGGTCGCTCCGGCCTACGGTCCCGACGTTTCCTGAGCGTCCTCTTGGACGTCTCCTGACTTTCGTCTTCGAAATGTCCTGAGCGTCTTCTTGGCGTCTCCTGACTTTTGCTTCGAAGCTTTCGGTTCTCCGTTGGGCTCGCCTTGGGGATGTCTCTGAGCGGGTCTCGACCGGCCCGGGCCCTTGATTCGGCCCGAAACGTCGATTTGGCCTGGTAACCATGCTGGGCCGCGATCCCTTCGGGCCGCCTTAATCCCGGCGAAATGGCTGCGTAATCGGTTGGTTAAGGGACTTTTTTTAAGCTAAAAGCGGCCGGGTTGCGTCGCGAGACGCGCTGCCGGCACTACACTCACTGCGTCCGTGACCACGCTCAGGGCGCGCGGCGGGCACCGCACCACAGGCGTCAGGTCTAAATTTTATGTCGACACAGCGCACGACGCTTGCACACCATGAGCTATCGACTCGTTCGGGCTTCCACCGGCTTGCGCGGCCGTTTCGTCTTGCGGCAAGCCTCGCCCTTCTTGCGATCCCGCTGAGCGGATGCAGTTCCGCGACCGAGGCGTGGGACAAGGTTTTCAGCAAGGACGACACCTTCGTCGAAGAGCCTGCGGAAAAGCTCTACAACGAGGGCTTGTTCCTGATGAACGAGAAGCACGATCCGAAGGCCGCCTCGAAGAAATTCGAGGAAGTCGATCGTCAGCATCCCTATTCGGACCTCGCCCGCAAATCGCTCTTGATGTCGGCCTATGCCTTTTATAGCGCCAGCGACTACGACAGCTGCATTGGCGCTGCGACCCGCTACGTCACCCTGCACCCGGGAAGCCCGGATGCGGCTTACGCGCAATTCCTGATCGCGGCCTCGCACTACGACCAGATTCCGGACATCACCCGCGACCAGGGCCGCACCGAGAAGGCGATCGCCGCGCTTGAAGAAGTGGTCCGCAAATACCCGTCATCGGAATATGCCGTCAGCGCCAAGGCCAAGTTAGAGGCCGCGCGCGATCAGCTCGCGGGCCGCGAAATGAATGTCGGCCGCTATTACATGCAGAAGCGCAACTACACTGCGGCCATCAACCGCTTCAAGACGGTGGTGACCCAGTACCAGACCACGCGGCATGTCGAGGAAGCGCTGGCCCGGCTCACCGAGGCCTATATGGCGATCGGCATCGTCAGCTAGGCGCAAACCGCCGCTGCCGTGCTCGGGCATAATTTTCCCGACAGTCCCTGGTACAAGGACGCCTATAATCTTGTAAGGTCCGGCGGAGTCGAGCCGAGCGAGGACAGGGGTTCCGTCATTTCAAGAGCCTTCCAGAAACTGGGGCTCGCTAGTAGGAATTGATCTCGCATGCTGGCGCGTCTTTCGATCCGCGACATCGTCCTGATCGAACGGCTTGATATCGAATTTTCGCGTGGGCTTGCGGTTTTGACCGGCGAGACCGGCGCGGGCAAGTCCATATTGCTCGACGCGTTTGCCCTTGCTCTCGGCGGCCGCGGCGATGCTGGCCTTGTCCGGCATGGCGCGGAGCAGGGCCAGGTCACCGCGGTGTTCGATGTCCCGAAGGGCCATCCGGCGTCGGTGATCCTCAGGGACAACGGGCTCGATGATGCGAGTTCCGAAAATTCCGGTGAAATGATCCTGCGCCGCGTACAGCTGGCCGATGGCCGCACCCGCGCCTTCATCAACGATCAGGCGATCAGCGTGCAGACCTTGAAAGCGGTCGGTTCGGCCTTGGTCGAAATCCACGGCCAGCATGACGAGCGTGCGCTGGTCGATGCCTCGACCCACCGCCGCCTGCTCGACGCGTTTGCCGGCCTTGAGAAGGACGTTGCCGCCCTGGAGCAGTTGTGGGACGCAAGGCGCGCCGCCAATGCGGTGCTCGACGAGCATCGCACGGGCATGGAGCGCGCCGCGCGCGAGGCGGACTATCTGCGGCACGCCTGCGACGAATTGAAGAAGCTTGCGCCCAAGGACGGCGAAGAGACCGCGCTCGCCGAGCGCCGCGCGGCCATGATGCAGGGCGAGAAGATATCAGCCGATCTGCGCGAGGCGCAGGAGACCGTGGGCGGCAATCATTCGCCGGTGGCAGCGCTGTCGGCGGCGGTGCGCCGGCTCGAGCGGCGGGCGGCCAATTCACCTGATCTGGTCGAGCCCGCGGTGAGGGCGATCGATGCCGCCATCAACGCGCTGGAGGAGGCCGACCAGCATCTCAACGCCGCGCTGATCGCAGCCGATTTCGATCCCGCCGAGCTCGAACGCATTGAGGAGCGGCTGTTTGCGTTGCGCGCCGCATCCCGCAAATATTCGACGCCGGTCGATGGCCTCGCGGCACTGGCCGCGAAATATGCCGCCGACGTGGCGCTGATCGACGCCGGCGCCGATCAGCTGAAGAAGCTCGAGGCCGCCGCCGCCGAGGCGGACCAACGCTACGCTGCTGCTGCCACTAAGCTCTCCGCCGCGCGCGTCAAATCCGCCGAGAAGCTCAACAAGGCGGTCAATGCCGAACTCGCGCCGCTGAAGCTGGAGCGCGCCAAATTCACGACGCAAGTCGAATCGGATCCGAAATCGCCGGGGCCGCAAGGCTACGACCGCGTCGAGTTCTGGGTCCAGACCAATCCCGGCACCAAGCCGGGACCGCTGATGAAGGTCGCCTCCGGCGGCGAACTGTCGCGGTTCCTGCTGGCGCTCAAGGTCGTGCTGTCGGACCGCGGATCGGCGCCGACTCTGGTCTTCGACGAGATCGACACCGGCGTCGGCGGCGCGGTGGCGGATGCGATCGGCGCGCGGCTGGCGCGGCTTGCGGACAAGGTCCAGGTGATGGCGGTGACGCACGCGCCGCAGGTCGCCGCGCGTGCCGACCAGCATTTGCTGATTTCCAAGGATGCGCTCGACAAGGGCAAGCGCGTCGCCACCCGCGTCAATGCGCTCGCCGCCGACCACCGCCGCGAGGAAATCGCCCGCATGCTGGCGGGCGCCGAGATCACCGCGGAGGCGAGGGCGGCGGCGGAACGGCTGCTGAAGGCGGCGACGGCGTGAGGGTACTCCCTCGCCCCGCTCTTGCGGGGAGAGGGTTAGGGTGAGGGGCTCTATCAGTTGGCGAGGCTGCCAGTGATTGAACAAGGTGCCTCGCCCTTCACCCGGAAGCGCCGCTAACGCGCCGCCTCCGACCTCTCCC
>JBKQRS010000654.1:0-20766 GCA_052143915.1 Bradyrhizobium sp. | reverse complement strand
GGCAGGACACCCGCGCAATCGTTGTGCCCGGCGGAACAAGGTGGTGGGCACGCGCGCGGCGCGACTTGAGGGCTCGATTCCTGGGCGCTGCGGCATATGTATGGCCTATGACGGCGGCGCCGATCCGGGGCCGAAGCTGGCATTGTCAAGGGCTGCACAACGGAACGTTTTTGCCTTATGGGTCTTCGCATCCAGGGCGATCTGAGGCACTTGCCGACGATCGCTTCGAGAGGCCGCAATCTGTTGCCGCCCTGCCGGGAGGACGAATGTATCGACTGTTGACCACGCTCGGGCGTGGCTTCAAGGAACGGATCGGCTGGAAGCGGCTGGGGATCGCCGCGAGCCTAGTCATCATCGCCTTTGCGATCACGACACTGGTCCGCACCCTCAAGGGCATCGATACCGGCGTGATGCTGGTCGCGCTGACTGAAATACCCCCGCGTCACATCGCCCTCGCCGCGATGTGCGTGATCGGCGCGTTCTGCACGTTGACGTTCTATGATTTCTTCGCACTGCGGACGATCGGCAAGAAACACGTGCCCTACCGGATCGCGGCGCTGTCGAGCTTCACCAGCTATTCAATCGGCCACAACATCGGCGCCACCGTGTTTACCGGCGGCGCGATACGTTTCCGGATCTATTCGGACTACGGCTTGAGCGCGGTTGACGTCGCCAAGATCTGTTTTCTCTCCGGCCTGACATTCTGGCTCGGTAACGCCTTCGTGCTCGGCATCGGCATGGCCTGGCACCCCTGGGCGGCCTCCGCAATGGACCAACTGCCGGCTGCGATCAACCGGCTGATCGCGCTCGGCGTCGTCGGCGCCATTATCGCCTACTTTGTCTGGCTCAGCCTCAGCGAAGAGCGGCGCGAGCTCGGGCAGAACGGCTGGAAAGTGATGTTGCCCTCGGCGCCGCTGACGTTGGTGCAGATCATGATCGGCGTGCTCGATCTCGGATTCTGCGCGATGGCGATGTATTTGCTGATGCCGGCGCAGCCGGACATCGATTTCATCTCGCTGGCGGTGGTGTTCATTCTGGCCACCCTGCTCGGATTCGCCAGTCATGCCCCCGGCTCGATCGGCGTGTTCGATGCCGCGATGCTGGTCGCGCTGCCGCAATTTGGCCGGGAGCAATTGCTGGCGACGCTGGTGGTGTTTCGCATTCTTTACTTCATGATCCCCTTCGGTATCGCGATCTCGATCATGGGCACCCGCGAACTCTGGCTCAATGTGGTGCTGCCCTGGCAGGAGCGCCGCAGGCTGAGCGAGGCTTGCTCCGCCCCCGACGAAGAGCCTGAGGTCGCCGAGCTGAAAGCCACGTTACCTTTCCCGCAACGCTCCCGTCTGCGCTCACGTCAATGATCTGAACGCGTCGCGATCCGGGTTCGCCTGGGCTCGAGCATCGCGCATCGGAAGCGCTATGCCCCAGGATTGATCGGTCTCAGCGCGCGGGCGTGGCGGGCTTTTTCGCGTTGGCGGGCGGCTTCATCGCCGTGGCCTGCGCCGGCAGGTATTTGGCGACGATGGCGGGATCGACCGAAGCGAGTTCGGTGTCCGGCAAACGGTGCCAGGTTTCGTTTTTGCCAAGCAGCGGAGTGAGGACATAACCACGCAGGATGAGATCCTGTCCGTCGGCGCTGACAGTCATCTTCGCCTTCCAGACCTCGCCATCGCGCGGATCCAGAATGTTGCCGCCTTCGTATTCAAGGCCGTTGCGCTTCATGTTCCGGATAAACGAAATTCCGAGCACCGGCGCGTTCTTGCGGTCGTCGGTGCATTTCGAGCAAATGTCGTGTTCAGTTTCGCCGGGCGTTGGAAAGGTCCTGGCGATCACGCCCTCGAAGAAGCCGTCGTGATGATCCACCATGAGTACCCATACCACGGGCTTGCCGTCCTCGACCTTCTGCCACAGCCCCGCGGCGGTCGGCTCAGCGGCCCGCCCCGGAAGCGTGGCGGCAAACAGCACGGCAAGGCCGGTCAAGATCGGAAGCGTCGGTCGCAATCTGGATAAGACATTCCACATCGTCATCACCTGATCAGCTGTCGAACGATGCCGGAGAGTACGGCTATTTCGCCGGGGCTTCCAGTGCCCCCGGCGTCGCACGTCGAGCGCTGTTCCGCAGCCGGCATCGCCATAAATACGTCGCAACCATCAGCGCGGGAGCCGCGTTCGGCGGCTCACCTTCCACGGCTCAATTGACGCCAAGCTTCTTCTGCAGACTCGAAGAGGACGTCGTGTATTGGAATACCAGGCGCTTATCCGGATAGACGTAACGGTGCGCCTTCTGGGCCATCAGCGATCCCTCGTGGAAACCGCACAGGATGAGCTTGAGCTTGCCGGGATAGGTGTTGATGTCGCCGATCGCAAAGATTCCGGGCACGCTGGTCTCGAAGGCCGAAGTCTCGACCGGCACGAGATTGTGCTCAAGCGCGATGCCCCAGTTCGCAACCGGCCCCAGCTTCATGGTCAGGCCGAAGAACGGCAGCATGGTATCGCACGCGATCCTCGATACGACGTTGTCGTTGCCTTTTATCGTGGCACCGCTGAGCACACCGCCCTCGCCTTCCAGCGCCGTGACCTGACCGATCTTCAGGTCCAGCTTCCCGGAAGCCACCAGCGCGCGCATCTGTTCGACGCTGTGAGGCGCCGCGCGGAAATCGTCACGCCGGTGCAACAGCGTCACCCGCTTTGCAATCGGATGCAGATTGAGCGTCCAGTCGAGCGCGGAATCGCCGCCGCCGACGATCAGGAGATCCTTGTCCCGGAACTGTTCCATCTTGCGCACCGAGTAAAACACCGAGCTGCCTTCATAGGCCTCGATGCCCGGCACCGGCGGGCGCTTGGGCTGGAATGAACCGCCGCCGGCGGAGATCACCACCACCTTGCACTCGAATACCTTGCCGGCATCGGTCGTGACACGAAAGGCGGGATCGCCGATCTTCTCGATCGTCTCCACCATTTCGTTGAGATGGAAGGTCGGATGGAACGGCTTGATCTGCTCCATCAGCGCTTCCGTCAGCCCCTGGCCGGTAACGAAGGGAATCCCCGGGATGTCGTAGATCGGCTTTTCCGGATAGAGCTCGGCACACTGGCCGCCGATCTTGTCGAGGATGTCGACGAGGTGCGTCTTCATATCGAGCAGACCCAGTTCGAAAACGGCAAACAGCCCACACGGGCCCGCGCCGATAATCAGCACGTCGGTTTTGATCGCTTCGCTCATATCGCTTCTTTTCGGTTGGACAAGGCCGGCAGGCGCCGCCTGGCTGCGCCTGTCTAGCCAACACGGAAGAGGGAGGAAAGCCATAATATGGCGGCGGGGACCGCGGCAACCCCTTGCGGGCGTTCGATAACTGCGGTGTAAGGGCATGAATTTCGGAGATCGTCGCCGTGAACGCCCCTGCCCGCCTCGATTCAACGCCGCATCTGGAGGATTTTCCATACCGGCTGACCGACAATGTGCGCTTTGCCGACCTTGACCCCAATCAGCACGTCAACAACGCGGTTTACGCGACCTATTTCGAAACAGGCCGTGTCACGCTGATGAAGGACCGCCGTTACGGACTGATGCCTCCAGGCCTGGGGTGGATCATGGTGCGGCTCGATATCCACTTCCGCGCCGAGCTGCGCTGGCCGGGCATTATCGAAATGGGGCTCGGCGTCTCGAAGTTCGGCCGAACATCGGTCACCTTCGATCAGGTGGTATTTTCCGAAGGCAAATGTGTCGCATCGGCGCACGGAGTGACAGTGCTGATCGATGAGGCCACACGCAAGCCGACGCCGCTGACACCGGAAATCGTCAGCAATTTTCAACCTTGGCTGCGCCGCGGCCTGGAAGTCGCGCCGCCGAAGTTCTAGCGCTTTTTCGAGCAAAGCATGCCGCGGTCTTGATCCGAGGCTGGGTTCCGATTCGCGCAAGGAAAAGGCTTCAAGACCAAAGATTGAGAGCCGCGGTTCTTTTTCAATCAGAACCGATAGGGCTCTAGGCCTGCCGCTCCGGCGTCGAGACCACGAGGCCATCCAGTTCGTCGGTCACCTTGATCTGGCACGACAGCCGCGAATTCGGCCGGACGTCGAACCCGAAATCCAGCATGTCTTCTTCCATTGGCGTTGGCGGGCCGACCTTTTCGCGCCAGGCCTCATCGACGTAGACATGGCAGGTGGCGCAGGCGCAGGCGCCGCCGCACTCGGCTTCGATACCCGGGATCGCATTGCGGATCGCCGCTTCCATAACGGTGGCACCGTTTTCGACATCAATTGTGCGGGTTTCGCCGGAATGGTCGATAAAGTGAATCTTGGCCATGTTCGCTCGTGCTGCCGGATGAGAGAGGTCCGGGCTGTCCTATAACGGGTCGATCCGTTCCGCGCTAGTGCGGGGCATTTGGCATTTCCGTCAGCGGCACCTGCGGCTCCGCGATGCGAATGTCAAACCCGAAAAACGGCACTGGAATCCAGGATTCGCCGGTGCCCCCGTAAGCCCTCTCAGACACGCAGAGCGCTTTGCCGCGCGTCAGGTCGTTTCCGGATCAGGACCGTTGCAGGATCGCATCGATCGCCGCGCGGGCCTGTGCCACGGCATCGTCGAGTTCGGCCAGCGCCTTCGCCGGGTCACCGCCGCTCTGGATCAGGTCCTCAAGACGGGCTGCGGCATCGGCCACGGCAAACGCGCCGATCGCGCGCGCCGAACCCTTGAGCGTATGCGCCAGCGCAGCAGCGTCGGAGGGTAAGGCGGCGAGAGCGCCGACCAGACCGACGGCCTGGGCCGAAAACATCGCCAGCACCTCGCGCTCGAGGCTGACATCGCCAAGCGTCATCCGCCGAAGATGGACGACATCGATTGGACCGTCATCGGGAGCAAGTGGCGGCGATGGCATCCAGTCGATCCGGTCCAGATGAAGCGGCATGGCGATGATCCGACATCTTCCCCGCCCGAGCGATTCGACGGCGAAGTTTTCGTCAGCCAATCACGGAAATGGTTAACGGAACGTTTGGCGTACCGGCCGCAGGTTCGCCTTGTTTTTGGCGAAGAGTCGCCCCAATTAACCGTCACGTCCGGGAAATTTGAAGACTTGTAAGACCTTACGGCGCGAGGCTGTTAACGATGATTAAGATTGTATTAATCGCAGCCATTTCATTCGCGTCGCCTAGCCAATAGGATGTTTGCCGGACCTAGTGGACAAGCCGGCCTCCAGGGCCGCGATTTGGCGCCGCTTGAAGTATGACACCGGTTTGGGGCTTGCGGTGGCGTTCGCGCAAGACTTTTCGGGATGCGTAAGAGATAAAACGAGGGCTCAGACTGAACATGGCGAACATTCCAAAGAAGGTCAAAGACCCTACCGAAGTCGCGCTTTCTGCCATTCAGGAAGCGTTGAACATCAGCGATACCTCGGGGAGCGATAATGACAGGGGATCGGTGCGCGGCGACGCGGCGCCGGCAAACCCTTCCGCCTCACCCGCTTATAGCGAGCCTTCATTCGACACCCGGCCCAGCGACGACAGGCCGATCTTCGAGCCCATCGAAGAGCCGCGCGCGACCCGTCGCGCCGCCAATGACGACCGCGAAACCATCGGCCAGATTCTGCAGGCCATTCAGAAAGGCCGCCCTGCCCGCAACGTCTACACGCTGGCCACGCTTTTCGCCGGGGTCTGGATTCTGGGCGCCGCCGTGCTGACGATCAGCTTTCTGCCCTCGTTGCAGGCCGCCATCGGCCAGGGCAGCGGCGGCACTTTGGCGCTGGCGGGGCTCGCGGCATTGTTCTTCGCACCGGTCCTGCTGTTTTATTTCCTGGCGAGCCTGTCCTGGCGCGGCCAGGAATTGCGGATGATCGCGCAGTCGATGGCGCAGGTTGCCATCCGTTTCTCCGAGCCCGAGGGCGCCGCCAGTGATTCGATGGTGACGGTCGGTCAGGCGATCCGCCGCGAGGTCGCGGCCATGGGTGACGGCGTCGAACGCGCCATCGCGCGTGCCGGCGAACTGGAAACCCTGGTGGCCAATGAAGTCGCAGCGCTGGAGCGTGCCTACAGCGACAACGAAGTGCGGATCCGCGCACTCCTGCAGGATATCGCGCATCAGCGCGACAATCTGGTCGGACAGGCCGAGCAGGTCCGCAGCGCCATCTCCGGCGTGCAGATCGACCTGCGCCACGACATCGCACTGATTTCGGACGCGATCGCATCGCGGGTCGACGAGGTTGCCAAGAGCATCACCGGTGCGCTGGAGGAACGCGGTGCCCACATCACCAGCGCGCTCGGCAATGCCGGCGACAACATGATCCTGGCGCTCGGCGAGCGCGGCGGCGACCTGCTCGACCGACTCGAGGAAGCGAGCGCCGAGACGACGCGCGCCGTGCTCGACGCCAGCGAGCGGCTGACCACCAGCCTCAATTTCAAGACCGGGCACGTCCACGACGAGTTCGTCGAACTGGCCGACCGCGTGCACGAGATGCTGAACGAGCGCGTCGACCGCATCACATCCGAATTCGAGCAACGCTCCTCCACCATCGTGGACGGAATTTCCGAACGCACCGAACAGGTTCACGACTCGCTGAAGAACTCGAGCGACTCGCTCCTGCTCGAGCTCGAACTGCGCAGCGGCGATCTGGTGAGCAAGATCGACGACGCCGGCAACCGCCTGGCGGCGAACATCCTGACCTCCGGCGACAAGGCGAGCGAAGCGCTTGATGTGACGGTGAACTCGCTGGTGGCGAAGGTCGTCAGCCAGACGGAGAGCGCGCACGACTCGCTCAGTCTGCAGATGAGTGCCTTCGATGAATTGATGAAAAACCAGGGCGGAGAACTCGCGGAAAAATTCGCCCGCGACAGCGGCACCCTCGGTGCCCTGATCACCCGCCACATCTCCGAGTTCGATCGCACCGTCAAGACCTTCGGCGGCGAAATCGTCGAGCGCATGGGCCAGCGCACGCAGGACATCGCGGAAACTCTGAAGACCTATGTCGACACGTTCGACACCCGGCTGACCTCCAATGGCGGCGAGATCACCGCCTCGCTCGACCAACGCCTCATGCAGTTCGAGACGACGCTCGGGACCCGCGTCGCCAATCTCGACACCTCGCTCGATACCAAGATCAAGTCCTTCGATGATTCCATCGACGGCCGTCTCAAATCGCTTGAACAGACCTTCGACACGCGGGCGAAATCGGTCACCGAAACCATCGAGAGCCGGCTGGGCTCGCTGGCTTCCTCGCTGACCGACGGCGCCGCGCAGGCCATTCACTCGATCGACTCGCGCCTCACCCTTTTGACGACCTCGCTGACCGATGGCGCCGCGCAGGCGATCGAAGCGGTTGATCGGCGTATCACCGACGTGACCCATACCATCGACGGTCGCAGCACCCAGCTGACCGAAACCATCACCGCGCGCTTCCAGGAAATTCATCAGGGCATCGAGACCCGTGTCGGCGCGGTAGCCTCCGATATCGATACGCGCGTCGCGCAGTTCGAAGACCTGCTCGGTTCGCGGGTCGAGGCCGTGGCCGGCCGCATCGAGAGCAGCGGGCGGCAAGCCAGCGAAGGCCTCATGGCCCGCGCCGAGGAATTGTCGCAAGGGATCAGGTCCCATGTCGAGGACGCGGAACGCTCGCTGACCAACCTTGTCGTCAATACCAGCGAGACCATCCAGACCGGCGCGCGCGCCGCGCAGCAGGCGTTGCTTACGGTTTCCTCGGACGTCGGCGCCCAGTTGAAGCTGACCTCGTCGGAAGTCGAGCGTGCCCTCACCGCGGTCGGCAGCTCTGCCGCCAACTCAATCGTGACCAGCGCCCGAGATGCGCAGGCCACCCTTGTGTCGGCCTCCTCGGAAGCCGCCAGTCAGGTCAAATCCCTGTCCGCCGACGTGGAGCGAACGCTCTCGGCAGCTGGCTCGACGACCGCCGGTTCGATCGTCGCCGGTGCCCGCGAGGCGCAGACCACACTGGTCGCGGCTTCCGCGGACGCGGCCAGCCAGGTCAAGTCGCTCGCCGTCGATGTCGAACGCTCGCTCTCGGCCGCGGGCCAGGCGACCGCCGCCTCGATTCTGGCTGGCGCGCGCGAAGTCCAGACCACGCTGATCGGCGCTTCGTCGGAAGCCGCCAACCACGTCAAGTCGCTGGCGGCCGACGTGGAACGTACGCTGACGGCGTCCTCGGCCGATGCCGCCAGCAAGATCAAGGCGATCTCGACGGATATCGAGCGGTCGCTCAGCACGGTCACCGCCAGCACCACCGACAACATCGTGACCAGCGCTCAAAATGCGCAGAACGCACTGGTGGCCGCGTCCAACGAAGTCAGCTCCAAGGTCAAGTCGACCACGGCCGAGGTGGAGCGCTCGGTTCTCGCCGCCAGCGGCGCCTTCGGCTCCGCCGTGACCGGCAAGACCAGTGAAATCGTCACCTATGTGCAACAGCAGACCGACCGTCTCTCGCAGATGATCGACGGCAAGCGCGGCGCGCTGGTCGAGGCCATCGGCGCGAAGACCAACCAGCTCACGGTCGATATCGACCGGGTCACGTCCGAGGCGCTGCGATCGATCGAAACCCGCGGGCAGACCTTCTCGCAATCCATGCTGGGCAACGGCACCGAAGTCGCGCGCACCATCACCTCCGCCGGCGAACTCGCCACCAGCGCCGTCAACAAGTCGCTGAAGGAGCTGGAACAGGCATCGCGGGCGGCCATCGACCAGTCGCGCCAGGTCTCGATGGCGGCGGTGACGGAGATGCAGGAAACCAGCAAGATCCTGCGCACCGACACGGTCGCCCTGTTCGAACGCCTGCGCGAAGGCAATATCCTGCTGCAGGAAGTGCTTACGGGTGCCCACGACAACCTCAATTCGCTCGAGCGCGCGCTGGTCACCCGCGTGGCCGATTTCGTGTCCGCCATGAACGACGTCACCTCGCGCAATGGAGCCGCCACCCAGACGCTGGAAGATCAGCTGAGCGTCTTCAACTCGAAGACCTCGAGGGCGCTGGAAGACCTCGGCTCGCTTTCCAGCCAGTTCGAAGCCCACGGCAGGACCCTCGTCGAGGCCGCGGCGGTGGTCGAACAAAGCAACCGCAGCACCACCGCGTCCGTCGCCGAACGCAAGGCCGTGCTGGAATCGCTTGTCACCACGATCGACCTGCGAACCACCGATCTTGATCAGCGGCTGTCGCGCTTCACGGGCTTGCTCGATGAATCGCTGGCGGCTGCCGAAGAACGCGCGCGCGACATCGCCCGCGTGGTGGCGGAAACCGCGGGCGCGGGTTCAGTCGCGATCAGCCGGCAATTCGAATCGGTTCGCGCTGCGGCCGAAGAGGAACGCCGCCTGACCTCCGATGCCATGAGCGAAATCTACCAGCAGAGCACGCAGGAAGCGGATGCGATGTTCAAGCAGTCCGCGGAGCGCTTCGCCACGATGGTCACAAGCATGAAGCAGATGGCCGCGGAGATGCATCAGGAGCTTGAGGCCACGCGCAGCGAGCTTCGCCGCGGCGTGCTGGAAATGCCGCAGGAGGCTGCCGAGAATACCGCGCAGATGCGCAAGGTCATTGTCGACCAGATCGAGGCGCTGGCCGAACTGAACCGGATCGTCGCACGCCACGGCCACGGACTTGACGTCGTCGCCACCGGCCGCACCAGCGCGCACCGCGAGGAAGAGCCGATGCTGGCCGCCGTCGGCGGACGCAGCGAGCCGCGCTCCGCACCGCGCATGCGCGAGACCAGCAGCGCATCGAACCTGCCGCCGCCGGATCTCGGGCTGACTGCCTCGCGACGCACCGAGGCGCCGCCGGTGTCGCCGGCAACTTCCGACCAGGGACGCGATGGATGGCTCTCCGATCTCCTGAGCCGCACCGATGGCGGTACCACCGGTGCCGGCGCCGGCAATCGCGACGTCACGCGCGGCCGCCCCGCCCAGCAGGCCACCGGCGGCAACCCGCTGGAGTCGCTGTCGCTCGACATCGGCCGCCTGATGGACCGCAACCTCGCCGCCGAGATGTGGGACCGCTATCAGCGCGGCGAGAGCAAGGCCTTCTCCAAGCGGCTCTATACGCCGTCCGGCCAGAAGGCTTTCGACGAAGTCGCCCGCAAATACCGCGCCGACCGCAACTTCAAGCAGACGGTCGACCGCTACATCGCCGAGTTCGAACGCCTGCTCGACGAAGTCGCGCGCGAGGACCGGGGACCCGCGGCGCTGCGCGGCCACCTCACCTCGGAGACCGGCCTCGTCTACACCCTGCTCGCGCATGCGGCGGGACGGTTGGGATAAGGCTCGGGCCGAAAGAAAAATAGGAAACGGAGGCAGCGATGCCTCCGTTTTTGTTTTTTGGCGGATTTGCACCCAGCGTTATCAGTCGTAGTTTAGCAAAGCGTGAACCGCCGAGATGGTGATGGCATGAGCTTGATTGTAAGGAAAACTCTGAACGGGCTCTATGAAGCTGCGGCGACGCCGCCGCACACGAAGACCACGTGGTCAACCACAGAGCCAATCCCAGCTTCACGACTGGTTGAGGAACTGAGGACGCGGGGATGCCATCAACAAGACATCGGAGATGCGATGTTTGAACAGGATCAAACTTGGATGGAAAAGCTATAAGGGCTGGCCATGAGAGCGAAAATAGATGGCGTTCCTAACTGGAGCTTTGATATCGAAGAGGTCTCTGCCGGTACGTATAGATTGCGTGGCACGCATTCGTCGGTTGCAAGTGTCGAGCTAACTGGTACCGATCCTGATAGCCTTGTGGAGGCGGGAAAGGAGCGTGCTCTTGCGATAGAGAGGAATTTACTTAAGCCGCAATAAGAACGGAGGCAACACTCCCTCCGCTTTCAATCTGGGCCCATCATCTAACCCTACTGCCGCTTCCGCTCCGATGCCGCGGGCGGAGGCGTCGGCGTCGAGGCCGAAGCCGCCGCCGGCGCGCTCGACGAATTGCCCGCACCGAACAACAGGCGTGTCGGGTTGCGGTCGAGATTGTTCACCGCGCGGCTGATGTCGGCGAGCGTGCGGCGGCCGTCGGTCATCAGGGCGCCGGAGCGCTTGTCGAAATCTTCGGCCAATTCTCTAATGGATTTCACCGTCAGGAACAGCTCGCCGCCGTCCTTGCCGCCGGCCAGCGTATTGAGGCCGAGCATCAGATTGTCGGCCTTCCCCATCACGCCGTCGACCTTCAGCATGACGTCGTCGATCTTCTGGGCGTTGCGCGCCAGCGACGCGGTGAAGGTCTCGAGGTTATGCAGCGAGTTCTTGACCGCCTCCTGGTTGTCGGCGACCACCCTGTTGATATTCTGCAGCGTGCCGCGGATGGCCTCCGTGACGTCCTGCAGCGCGTTCGGGTCCGCCGTCAGCACGGGAACGCCATCCTCGTCCAGCGGGACCGCGGGCGCGGCCTCCTCGCCGCCCTTCAGCGAAATCGCGGCAACCCCGGTCAGGCCCTGAAATTCGAGCCCTACCAGGGTGTCCTTGCGCAGCGGCGCATTGTTCTCGACCATGGCGAGTGCGACCACACGACGCGGGTTGTCGAGCTTCACCGAGATCACTTCGCCTACCCGAATACCGTTGAAATTTACGCTGCCACCGTTGCGCAGGCCCGCGGCCGGGCCCTCGAAGATGATGCGCAGCGGGCTGCGCGCCTTGGTGGTGTGGAGGCTCTGGAACCACAACACAAAGCCGAAAGCGGCAGCAATCACCGCCAGGGTGAAGGATCCGATCAGAACGAAATTCGCCCGCGTTTCCATTCAAACCAACTCCGGTACCGATTAAACTAGCCCAAAGGACACTAGCCCATGACTGCGCGGGCGCGCTTGCCGTGGAAGTAGGCCCTCAACCAGGGATGCTGCGAGGCCTGCATGTCGGCCATCGATCCTGCGGCAATGATCTTACCGTTCCCTAAAACGGCAATACGGTCACATGCTGTATAAAGGCTGTCCAAATCGTGGGTTACCATGAAAACGGTCAGTCCCAAAGTGCGCTGGAGGGTCCGGACCAACTCATCGAAGTCACCGGCGCCGATCGGATCAAGGCCGGAGGTCGGCTCGTCCAGGAACACCAGTTCCGGATCGAGCGCGAGCGCGCGCGCCAGCGCCACACGCTTGATCATGCCGCCGGACAGTTCGGAAGGGAAGCGGTCGGCGACTTCCGGGCGCAATCCCACCATGCCGAGCTTGGCCACCGTGATCTCGTCGAGCAGACGCTGGGTGACGTTGAGATATTCGCGCACCGGAAACTGGATGTTCTGCCGCACCGTCAGCGAGGAAAACAGTGCACCCTGCTGGAACAGGATTCCCCAGCGGCGCTCGACCCCGCGCCGTTCCGAGGCGCTTGCCGCGTCGAGATCGATCCCGAATACCTCGATGCGCCCTGAGATCTTTGGAACCAGTCCGATGATGGTGCGCGTCAGCACCGATTTGCCCGCGCCGGATGGCCCGACGAAGCCCAGGATTTCGCCGCGTTTGACGTCGAGATTGAGGCCGTCGAGGACCTTGGTGGAGCCGAACTGCACCGAGATATCGCGTACCCGGATGATCGCATTTTGCACTTCGCCAGCCATCGTCACATTCCGATCGAGGCGAAGAAGATCGCAAACACGCCGTCCATCACGATAACGAAGAAGATACCCTTCACGACCGAGGACGTGGTGTGTTGTCCGAGCGATTCCGCGCTGCCCTGCACCGCGAGCCCCTCGACACAGGCGACGATCCCGATCACCGCCGCCATGACCGGCGCCTTGATCATGCCGACGGTGAAGGTGTCGATCGAGATTGCGTCACGCAGCCGCAGCAGGAATGCTTCGGGGTCGACACCGCCATAAAGCCACGCCACCAGTCCGCCGCCATAGAGCGCCGCGATGGCGCCGAGGAAGGCCAGGATCGGCAGCGCGATGATCAGCGCCAGCATCCGCGGCAGGATCAGCACCTCGATCGGATCGAACCCCATGGTGCGGAGCGCGTCGATCTCCTCCCGCATCTTCATGGAGCCGAGCTCGGCGGTGTAGGCGCTCCCCGAGCGGCCCGCGACCATGATCGCCACCAGCAGCACGCCGATCTCGCGCAGCACCAGCACGCCGAGCATATCGACCACGAAGATATCCGCGCCGAATTTGCGGAAGTGAAAGATGCCCTGCTGGGAGATGATGCAGCCGATCAGAAAGGTGATCAGCACGACGATCGGCACCGCGCGCCAGCACACCTGTTCCAGATGATGCACGGTGGAGGTCAGCCGGAAGGCGCGGGGGTGAATCAAGACCCTCCCGCTCGCGGCGAGCACGGCGCCGAGCATGTCGATCAGGCTGATGACGGTGCCGGCGATCCCGACCATGCTGCGGCCGACCTGATCGAGAATGCCCGTAATCGTCACCGATGTGGTGTCGAGCGCCGGCGTTGCCTTCACCCGGCGCACCTCGTCGACCAGGCTCGAATAGTTCGCCGAAAGCCCGGCGATTTTCGTCTCTACCCCACCCTGGGTCAGGCTGCGGCGAAGCCGCTCGATCAGCCAGGCGCCGAAGGTATCGAGCTTGGAAACCTGCGACACATCGATGAAGATGTTGGGCCGAGTGCCGGTCAGCTTCTCGGCATCGGCCACCATTGCTTCAAGCGCCGGCGCAAAACGCGCCGTCCACGTCCCCGCAGCGCACAGCGCAACCCCGTTGCCCCTTGCAATCTGCTCCAATGTCGGGTCGCCGTTCACAATCCCAACTCCTGTGCCGATTCTCCCCGGTTCATCGAAGAGGAAAATCCAACAATATCGCCATTACCTTGTAGAACCCACATCTAACCAGCCATACTTGGTCGCGCCGGGCAAGCATACGGTTCGGAAAATTGCCAGATATTAAAATGACTTCCAGCAAATCTCCAACGCTTAACGCGAGAATCGAACGCTGGCCGATCGCCGGCCACTTCACGATCAGCCGGGGCGCCAAAACCGAGGCGGTGACGGTCGTGGCGGAAATCAGCCAAGGCAGCCATTTCGGGGGCGGCGAATGCGTCCCCTATCCTCGCTATGGCGAGACCCCGGAAACCACCCTGGCCGCGGTCTTGTCGATGCGGGAAGCCGTTGGACGAGGACTCGACAGGCAAGCCCTCCAGGCCGCGATGCCTCCCTGTGCCGCCCGCAACGCGCTGGATTGCGCGCTTCTCGACCTCGAGGCCAAGACCAGCGGCCGGCGCGCCTGGGATCTGCTCGGGCGCCCTGCCCCGCGCGCCTGCACAACCGCCTACACGATCTCGCTCGCCTCGCCCGAGGCGATGGCAGCGGCGACCGCCAAGGCGGCGCATCGGCGGCTGCTCAAGATCAAGCTCGGCGGCGACGGCGACGGCGCGCGCATTGCCGCGGTGCGCCAGGCCGCGCCGGAATCCGAGCTCATCGTCGACGCCAACGAGGCGTGGACAACAGAGAACCTCGAACAAAACCTCGCCGAATGCGCAAAGGCCGGCGTTACGCTGGTCGAGCAGCCGCTGCCGGCTGGCCGGGACCAAGCGCTTGGGCGCATCAAGCGGCCGCTCGCCGTCTGCGCCGACGAGAGCGTGCATGACCGCGCCTCGCTGGAGGGACTGCGCGAACGCTACGATGCCGTCAATATCAAGCTCGACAAGACCGGCGGGCTGACGGAAGCGCTTGCCATGGCGGACGCGGCGCATGCGCAAGGATTCGAAATCATGGTCGGCTGCATGGTCGCGACTTCGCTGGCGATGGCGCCTGCGATGCTGCTCGCGGGACAGGCCCGCTTCGTCGATCTCGACGGCCCGCTGTTGCTGGCGCGCGATCGCGATGGCGGGTTGCGTTACGACGGCAGCCTGGTCTATCCGCCGGACGCCGCACTTTGGGGATGATGCGCGAGGCGATCCCTTGCCGACCACATCGCGACGGCGCCCGACAGCGCCATCGCGGCCATGACGTAATAGACGTCCTGCCCGTGGCGGGCATAGACCGCGCCCGACAGGATCGATGCGCTTGAGGCGACGATGCCGGCACAGGCGGCGAGATAACCTTGCCCTCTCGCCATGACATGGATGGGCACGTGGCGCACCAGAAGTCCCATGGTGCCAACCTGAGTGAGCCCAAAGCTCAGCCCGTGCGTCAGCTGGACCACCGCGAGCACCGCAACCGGGGGCTCCTGCGCCGTGATCAGCCAGCGGGCGACCGCGCTGAGCGCCCCGATCACCACCAGCACCGAGGGCTGCAGCGTGAAGCGCGGCGACAGCGCGAAGACGACAATCTCGGCCACTACGCCGAGGGCCCACAGCCCGGCGATCGTCAGTCCGCCGAGGCCGGATAGCTGCCAGGTGATCGAGGCGAAGGTGTAATAGGCGGCGTGGCTGCCCTGGATCAGCGCCGAGGCGGCGATGATGGCAAGGAAGCCGCCCTTGCGCAGCAACGCGGTCGCGCCGCGCTGCGCTGCCGGCGGCGGCCTTGGATGGTCCAGCGGCCGAAGTCCGAGGCTGGCCATGGCACCGAGCGCTGCCATGGCCACGATGACCCAGATCAGCCGCTGTGCGGCGATGACTTCGACCAGTAGCCCGCACAGAAGCGCTCCCACGACGAAGGCCGCCGAGCCCCAGAGCCGCAGCGGCCCGTATCGGAGGCCATATCGCGACACGCCGTGCAGCGCATAGGCGTCCGTCAGCGGGACCATCGGCGTCCACATCGAGGCGGTGAGGACGTAGGCAAGGAAAACCAGGAGCGGCTGATGCTGGGTTCCGACCGCGGAAAAACCGAGCGTGGTCATGAGGGCGGTGACGATCATCGCGCCGCGCAGCATCCTGCGGCTTTCGGCAAAACCGGTCACGAACGGCAGGACCGTAAATCGCGTAACCGCAGGAACCGCCGCGATGATCCCGATCCAGGATGCGTCGATCCCGACCGCCCTCAGCCACATCGGGAAAAACGGCAGATGGCTGCCGATCAAGGTGAACACCGCGCCGTAAAACAGCGCCAGCTGGCCGGCGAATCGCCTCGGCGCGCGTGCAGATGCGATGGGGATTTGTGATTCGGATGGCATCAATTCAATTGCGATTCGCTCGAGATCGTGGTGATCGTTAACGTAACGCGCGATGATTTGCGCGAAGAGTTTGCCATGGCCGACGAAGCATTCGCCCTGTCACCGATCTCCGCGCGCGCGGCACAGCCGAGCGAGGGGGATTACGACGCGATCAGGGAAGCGTTCATGGAGACCTCGCGGGGCCGCTGGTTCCTCGGCGAGTATGCCAAGCGCAACCGCAATGCAGACACCCGAATGGTGCTCGATGCGGTGGCGCGGATCGAAGAAACGCTTGCCGCGCAGAAAAAGCCGCCGCCCGATCCCGGGCTCGCCGAGGCGCTGGCCGGGATCAGGGCGGCGCTGGCCGAGGCAAGGACCGTCGCAGTGGTGGCACTTGGCGATCTGGCGCTGGAGGAAAATCTGGCACCGGTGCGCAAGGGCGCCCGGGTGATCCGGGAAATCGCATGGCGGCTGCGGGAGATCGGCGCCGACGGCCGGATTTGCGATTTGATCGATTCCCAGGTCGGCGCCATTGAAGCTGCCTGCGGCAAGATGGCTGCGATCGATCCGGTACCCGACTTGAGTGACGCATTCGGTCTGATCGAAGCACGGATCGCGGCCTTCGATACCCGCGACGCGCCAACCCCGGCCGCGCAACCGGCTGAGCAGGCCGTGGCTTCTTCGCCACCAGCCGCGGCAGACGTCCCCGCTTCGGCGCGCGCCGCCGAAGCCACGGTGCCGGACGAACCAGCCGAGGCAATAGCCGAGGTCGCGGAGGCAACGTCCGAACCCGCCGACATGCCGTCGGAAGCTGCCGACGCCTATGACGAGGCGATCCTGGACATGGTCGCGCTTGAGATGGCCGCGCCGGACCCTGACGAGGCCGCCGAGCTGCCCCAGAACGAAACCTTTGATTCGGAGGAGGCCGCCGAGCCGCCGCCGGCCGAGCCCATCATCGTCGCCGAGAAGCCGGCGCCGATGGCGGCGCCAGCCGTTCAACCATCGCCCGAACCTTCCGTCGCGCCTTCGCTTGAAGCTTCGCCCGAACCTTCGCTTGGTTCGAGCCTGATCGCGAACGGCATCGTGCAAAGGCCGCGGGTTCCGAGACCCGATCCGCTGGCCCCGATCCGGCGCATGAGCCAAACCGAGAAGATCGCGTTCTTCTCCTGAGCGCGTGCGTCTTCCGCAAAAGCAGATGGCGGCTTTGCGGCCGGAATTCGCGCGAAACCAATCAAGATCAGCCGATCAGTCTCGCATACAGATCGGCGTCGACATTGCCGCCGGACAGCACGATCACTACATTCTTGCCGCTGATATCGATGTGGCCGGCCAGAAGTGCCGCGAGGCCAACCGCCCCACCCGGCTCGACCACCAGCTTCAGCTCACGGAACGCAAAATCGACCGCCGTCCCCACTTCCGCATCCGATGCGGTGACGCCCTTGGTGAGCAGGGCCCTGTTGATGGCGAAGGTGATTTCGCCGGGCATTGAGGCCATCAGCGCGTCGCAGATGGTGCGGCCTTTGGAACTATGCGGCTCGCGTCTGCCCGCGCGCAGCGAAAGCGCGTGGTCGTCGAACGCTTCCGGTTCGGCGGACATCAGCATGGCCTGCGGAAAGCGCGCCTTGACCGCGGTCGCGACACCCGCGACCAGGCCGCCGCCGGAAACCGGCACCACCACGATGTCGGGGGACACGCCAAGCGCCGCCATGTCTTCGGCGATCTCCTTGCCCACCGTGCCCTGGCCCGCGATCACCAAAGGATCGTCGTAAGGCGGCACCAGCGTCGCGCCGCGCTTGCCGGCGATGTCGCGGGCGATCGCTTCACGGTCCTCGCGGTCGCGGTCATACAGCACCACCTCGGCGCCGTAGGCCTTGGTGCGTTCGCGCTTGGAGAGCGGCGCATCGGCAGGCATCACGATGGTCGCCCGCATGTTGAGGATCTTGGCCGCCGCCGCCACGCCCTGGGCGTGGTTGCCGGAAGAGAACGCGACCACGCCGCCGCCCCGCGCGCTTGTCGGGATCGACGACAGCTTGTTGAAGGCGCCGCGGAACTTGAACGATCCGGTCCGTTGCAGCACCTCCGGCTTGAGGAAAACCTTGGCGCCGACGCGCTCGCTGAGAACAGGCGGCGACAATAGCGGCGTTCGCACCGCGAACGACGCGAGCACGCGCGCGGCGGCGTCGACATCGGCGGAACTGACAGGCAAGGGCAACATCGTCATTGGCGAGTTGTATCGCGTACCCCGAGGGGCAGGCAAGGTTCTTCAGGCGACGAAGCGCGGGTGCTTGGCCGAAAATGGCACCATGTCGCGTTGCGATTCGACGCTGCGGACATCGGCCATGTTTTCGATGAACGCTCTCGCCGAAGCCTCCCAGCTATGCTCTGCAGCAAATTCGAGGCAAGCCTGCGGCGCGATCCGCAGCGCGGCGAGGCACGCCAGCCGCAGATCGTCGCTCAACGCGCCGACCGGCGCCGAGCCGAGCACGTCGCGGGGACCGGTCACGGGAAAAGCGGCCACCGGCACGCCACTTGCGAGGGCCTCCAGCAGCACCAGGCCGAAGGTGTCGGTCTTGCTCGGAAACACAAAGACATCGGCCGCGGCATAGGCCTCGGCCAATTCCTCGCCGTGCTTTGCACCGAGGAACACGGCTTGCGGATACTTTCGCACCAACGCCGCCCGCGCCGGCCCGTCGCCGACGATGACTTTGGTTCCAGGCAATTCAAGATCGAGAAACGCTTCGAGATTCTTCTCCACCGCGACACGGCCGACGCAGAGAAAGACTGGACGCGGCAGGCCGAGATCGACGACGCGTGGATGAAACTGGCCGGTGTCGACCCCGCGCGGCCACAACACGACATTGCGAAAGCCGCGCGCGCGCAATTCGTTGACGAGCGCCGGCGTCGCCGCCATCACCGCCTGGCTTCCGCTATGAAACCGGCGCAGCGCGGCCCAGATCCACGACTCGCGAACCGGCAAACGCGCCGAGACATATTCGGGAAAGCGGGTGTGGAAGCTGGTGGTGAATGGCAGGCCACGTTTGCGGCAATAGCGCCGCACCAATAGTCCGATCGGGCCTTCGGTCGCGATATGAATGCTGTCGGGCCGCGCCTCTCGTATCAGGCGCGCGATTTTCGCGCGATACGGCAAGGCGAGCCGCAGGTCGGGATAGCTCGGCAGCGCGAAGGTGCGGAACGACTGCGGCGTGAGAAAGCTGACGTCGGCACCGAGCGCCTTGGCCGCTTCCGCGGTCATGGCGAGCGTCCGCACCACCCCGTTAACCTGAGGATGCCACGCGTCGGTCGCGACCAGGATATGCATCAAGCGGCACGCGCTGCGACCGGGGCGACAGGAACCGCCCGGCGCAGCGGATCGGTCCAGGTGATGATTTCAAAGCGGCCGTCTTCATGCTCGACAAGCGCGGTGCAGCTTTCCACCCAGTCGCCGCAGTTCATGTAGCGAATGCCGTGCTCGTCGCGGATCGTGGCGTAATGGATGTGGCCGCAGATCACCCCGTCGGCGCCATGGCGCCGCGCCTCGGCGGCGAGCGTCGCCTCGAAGGCGCCGATATAGTTGACCGCGTTCTTGACCTTCAACTTCGCCCATTGCGACAGCGACCAATAAGGCACGCCGAACGCGCGGCGGAAGAAGTTGACCAGGCGGTTCATCTGGATGGCGAAGTCATAGGCCTTGTCGCCGAGATGGGCGAGCCAGCGCGCGTTCTGCACCACGAGGTCGAAGATATCGCCGTGAATGACGAGGTAGCGCCGGCCGTCGACCCCGACATGGATGGTGTTTTCGACGACGTCGATGCCGCCGAAATGGGTGCCGTAATAGTTCCTCAGGAACTCGTCGTGGTTGCCCGGCACATAGATGACCTTGGCGCCCTTGCGCGCCTTGCGCAGCACTTTTTGCACGAAATCATTGTGCGATTGCGGCCAGTACCAGTTCGATTGCAGCGCCCAGCCGTCAACGATATCGCCGACCAGATAGATCGTATCGGCGTCGTGGCTGCGGAGAAAGTCCAGCAATCGGTCGGCTTGCGAACCGCGGGCTCCGAGATGGACGTCGGAGATAAACAAAGTGCGAAATCGCCGCTCCGGCAACTCTTCACTCATCGAGTCACTTCCCATGCGCGCACCTAACAGATTCCCATGACAGTGCGATGACTTGTCCTTTTGAAGCCTTGACGCGTTTTCCTGACGCGAACCGGTATCCACTCCGCTCAAAAAAACGCTCTGGCCACGCTGACCACCCGCCCAAGACCGAGATCAAGACCGAGATCGCCGCTTCGCGCTGCCGTTAACCACGAATCGGATGCATCTCGCGATGCAACCGCGATAACAGCCCCATGCGACAATCTGGCGACATCGAGGAGGCGGACGAGAGGCATAAGTCCGCCTTCCCGCGGCGCGGATTGCGTCCGAGTTGTGCTTGAAAGAAAAGCCCTCGGAGACCAGCGGGCGCCGGACACGCCGGGTGCCAGCCGCACCCGCAGATGGAGTAACGGGCCGCGGGGCCTTCCAGGCAAGCCGCGCTAGCTACGGCGCTGTTTGTAGCGCGCGTCGCGCGGCTTGGTTGGAAGGCAGGCGGTCGTCCCTCACATGATGGTGTGACGGAGTCGAGGATAGGCCTCGCTCCAAGCATCAAGGAGAGACGACCATGGACCATTATGCAGGAATCGACGTGTCGTTGGAATGCTCGAGCGTGTGCGTGGTCGACGCGAGCGGTAAGATCGTCCGGGAGGCCAAGGTGGCGAGCGAACCGGAGGCGCTGATCGGCTGGTTCGGCCCGCTCGGGCTTGGGCTCGCCAGGATCGGACTTGAG
>JBKQRS010000653.1:0-7328 GCA_052143915.1 Bradyrhizobium sp. | reverse complement strand
GACGACGCTCGTCGTCTGGCAACATCACCCTGACCGTGAAGTAAGGCGCATTGGTCTGCTGGTCGCGGCTGATATCGGCGGACACATATGACACTACACCGGTGAGCTGCGGCGTCACGCGCTGGTTGAAGGCCGAGAAGCGTATGAACGCCTTCTGGCCTGTCCGTACCTGGTCGATATCGCCGGGCTGCATCCGCGCTTCGATCTGCAGATCATCCGTATCCGGCACGACTTCCATGATCGCGTCGCCGGCGCGGATAACGCCACCGATGGTGTGCGCGGCGAGCTGATGGATGACCCCCGAAGCCGGCGCGCGGATTTCGATCCGGTCGAGGAGATCGCGCGCAGCGACGCTGCGCTCCACAAGTTCGGCTTCCTTGGCATGCGTCTCGCCGAGTTCCTTCACAACGTCGGTGCGGAAATCCTGATCGATCCGCAAGATCTGAAGTTGCGCCTCGCCGATCTTCGATTTTGTCTCGGCGATCGCCGACATCAATTGTCCGCGTTCGCCGTCGATCCGCGCGCTCTCCCGCTGCAGGCTGGTAAGCCGCGTCAGGGGGACAAGCCGCTTGTCGTAGAGTTCCTGGACACCGGAAAGTTCACCTTCAATCAGCTCCAGTTGCTTCGTCTTGGATGCGACCTGGGCGTCGAGGCCGGTAATTTCCTCGCCGAGCTGCGAGACCCGGCTTTGCAGAAGGTCGATCTGGCTCCGACGCGCATTGGCCCGAGCCTTGAACAGGGATTCCTCCGACGCCAACAAGGTGTTGACGACGCCCTCGCCCGATCGCGCCGCCAATTGAGCCGGCACTTGAAGGCGAGGCAGGCCGTCGCGCTCGGCAACCAGCCGGGCAATCCGGGCCAGGGCTTCGTCGAGCTGCTTGCTCACCACCTGAAGACTGGCCTGCGCCTGGGTCGCGTCGAGCCGCACCAGCAAATCGCCGACGTTCACCCGCGCACCATTGCGGACCGCGATCTCCGCGACAACCCCGCCGGTCGGATGCTGGATGGTCTTGACGTTCGATTGAACCACGAGATTGCCGGGAACCACGACGGCCCCGGCAAGCGGCACCAGCATGGTCCAGCCGCCGGCCAGAATACCGGCAACGAGCAATACTCGAAGCCCGGTCCGCAATTCGTGCTCGAACGCGCGTCCGGCCCGTAACGTCAGGCTTTCACCTGATGCGTTATCGTTGTCGGCCAAACCGTCGCGATTGACGAGAAAGGCAACGCCCTCGGTCAGGCCGACACGGCAGCTCTTGATCAGCTGCCCAATGGCCGTTGCCGGCTCGGCGGCACCGACCGAGGGCGGAAGCGTCAATCGCGGGCTTTCGACATGCATCGACTGATATTTTTCATTCGGTTCGGGAAGGTCAGGCCCGGTTCGCGTCGCATTAATCAGGGATGGGTCGTCAGACGCGATGATCAGACTGGGCCGGCGTGGCGGCGGGGCCGCAGTCGGCTCGTGTGCAGGTTCGTTTCCGCGCACGGGCGGGGCCGCGGCAGCGAAACCGAATTGCTCGAGGCAGACATCGATCGCTCGCCCCATCTTTCCTTTCCGCCGCCGCTTCGGCTGGTGCGTTCGCTGACGCGCGGCCGGATGCAGGCCCTCGCGCGCTGGACGGCGCGCTTGCGGCGCGTGGGGCCTGTTTGCCTCCTTCGGCTGCTCGTGCTCGAACGCCTGCCGGAGGCGCTGCAGCTCGAGGATCAGCGCGGCGCCTTGCGGCCCTACTCCATCGCCATGCGACTCGCCGGCCCAGCGTGGCGAGGATTGACTGCCAGGTCGTGCACCGTCCTCCATTCTCATGGCAGGGCACTCTCGGCCAGCGCAGCGAGGCGCGCCGAATTCGGGCTCGGCGCCGCTTTCGCGCCCGGTGCCGCCGCTGGTTGTCTTGCCGCCGTAGGCTGTCTTGCCGCCGCGGCCTGCCCTGTCGCCGTGCTAACACGCGCAAAAATCTCTTCGCGTGGTCCGAACGCGATTGCCTTTCCCTGGTAGAGCACCATTGCCATGTCCAGCGCGGCAAGCGCGCTGGGACGATGCGATATGACGATGACGATGCATTTGTTGTGGCGCAGGATCTGAATGGCGCGGGTCAGGGCATTCTCGCCATCGGCATCCAGATTGGCGTTGGGTTCATCGAGTACGAGCAGAAACGGATCGCCGAACACCGCGCGCGCCAGCCCGATCCTCTGCCGCTGTCCCGCGGACAAGGACATGCCGCCCTCGCCGATCCGCGTCGAATAGCCCTCCGGAAGTCGCAGGATGATGTCATGCACGCCTGCGATCATTGCCGCCTTCAGGATGGCATCGGAAGTTGCCTGATCGTCGAAGCGGCAGATGTTTTCGGCAACGGTACCATCGAACAAGGCGACTTCCTGAGGCAGGAAGCCTATGTAGCGCCCCAGATCCTCGTTTCGCCATTGATCGAGCGCAGCGCCGTCGAGCCGCACGACGCCGCGCTGGGCCGGCCAGATTCCCACCAGCGCCTTTGAAAGCGAGGTCTTGCCGGACGCGCTCGCGCCAAGCAGCGCCAGACCCATGCCGGCCCTGAGGGAGAACGAAACATCCGAGACGATCGGATTTTCCGTACCCGGTGCGGCGACGGCCAGACCCTGTACGGACAGCTCGCGGCAGGGACGCGGCAGCACCACCGGCGGTGCGGGAGGCGTCGCGGTGACCTTGCAGATTTCGCGCAGGCGCACGATGCCCTGGCGCGCGGCGACAAGCTGTTTCCAGGTACTGAGCGCTATTTCAACAGGCGCCAGGGCGCGGCCCATCATGATCGACGACGCGATCATGATGCCGCCCGACGCCCTGTCGGCCACGACGAGATATGCACCGATGCCCAGCATCCCCGATTGCAGCACGTAGCGCAGCACCTTCGCACCCGAGCCGAGATTGGCAGACACGTCGGTGGCGCGGATGTTTTCCCGCAAATAGCGCTCATTGGCCCGCGACCAGCGCGCGGTGAATCGATCCGTCATGCCGAGCGCCCGGATGACCTCGGCATTACGCTGCGTCGCATCCGCCAGCACCTGCCGCTGAGCGCTGGAATCCATCGCCGCCTTGGCCGCACCGCGCGACATGCGCTCGGTCAGCAACGTCATCGCAATGATCCCGGCGGTCCCAAGCAGCGCCGTCATGCCGATCGCCGGATGAAACAGAAACAATGCGATGAGAAAGATCGGAATCCACGGCATATCAAGGAACGCCGTCGGCCCCATGCTGGACATGAAGCCGCGTACCTGGTCCAGATCGCGCAAAGGCTGCTGCATCAGCATGGGCCTGACGCCGCGCAGCGGCAGCGTGGCAAGCGCCGTATGGATCGATTGCTGCAAACCAGCATCGAAAAGCGTTGCGACCCGGCACAGCATGCGCGAGCGCAGCGCATCGAAGTATCCCTGTACAAGATAGGCGAACAGCACGATCAGCGAGAGGCCCAGCAAGGTCGTGATGTTGCGGCTCGGAATAACCCGATCGTAGACCTGCAACATATAAAGTGAGCCCGACAGCATCAGGACATTGATCACCCCGCTGAACACGGCAATGCCAACCATGCGCCGCGCGCTCTCGCGCAGCCCAAGCGCCACGGGATCGTCGGACGAAAGTACCGAACGAAAATTCGATATCCCGTGAGATGAGGCCGTCGCTTGCGCGCGAACCTGGGCGATACTCATACTGCTTCCCCGTCGGCTGTCATCGCGACCTTGCGCAATCAAATCTCCTTGACCGGTGATACCGACCATTTTTCGGCAAGAATGCGACGGCCGCTCGCGGCAATCATGATTACGGGATGGCTGCGTCATCTCGTCGCGCAAAAATTTGGGCACAACGGAATGTCGCACAGCGCTGCCGTGACAACGGCCGTCACGAATTCGTCCGTCAATCACCTTGCTTCTCCCGCGCATTGGCCGCGGTGTCGGCTGAAAGCCGCCACGAAGCTGAATAATTCTTTGTTCCATTCAACACGCCAACCGTGAGCGTGCATGAGCCCATGCGACTGCGGTACGAAATGTTGAATGAATCATTCCGGCTTTGCTGTCCGGACCATCAAGATGTCGCGGTGGGCAGCCGCAAAACAACAAAGCAGAGGGAATTGTTTGTTCGCCGGTTCGGCGAATCCTGATGTGGGGGACGGGTCGTTTGAAAAGTCGTTTGCGTAACAGAAGTAGTGACTGCTTGCAGAATATTGCGCAGGCCACAACGCAAAGCCGTGCGATGTGGCGCGGCGGGCCGGCGCAGGGCCAATATGAAATTCAAGTACGGTTCGAACGTTGTCCAGAGGTCGCCCGTTGCGAGCTCCCTGATCACGGAGCGCGCGCGTGAAGCACCGAAAAACCGATTATGGCACGATCATCCTGCACTGGCTGCTTGTCGCCGCACTCGGGGTCGCCTTTGTGACGGGATTACGGATCGCCACTGAAGCGCCCGGACGCACCTGGATCAATCTGTTCGATGTCATGCTGCCGCGCGAGGGCGTATGGATGGCACACATGCAGGCGGCCGTCGTGCTGGTCGCAGTGTCGCTCGCCTATACCGTCTATTTGGCAAGATCGGGTCTCGGCCCCCGCATCCGGCTGGACAGGATCCGCATGCGCGGACTTTTCGGCGGGAGGCAGGCCAGGCTCAGCGCTTACAACATTATACTGTACTGGATTTTCTTCGCCACGATGCTCGGGGTGATTGTCAGCGGAGGACTGCTGTATTTCGGTCTTTACGCCGGTCACGACGTGGCGATGCTGCACTGGTACGGAACGTGGGTGATAGCGGCCTTTGCCGGCCTTCATGTGCTGGCGCACTACCGGATCGCCGGCGTTTCGCAGCTGCTTCGGGTTTTTCGCCCGACCCGGCTTTCAGCGCCGCCGCCGCGGCTCGATGCGATTGAATTGCTGACGTTGCTGGCTGAGCAATCGGCGCGGCTGAGCCCGGATTCCCCCCAGGCACATGAAAGGCCGGCACCGCCGCCGCCTCACCATGCCGAGCCGGGCCGGATGGCGGCACGTCAACCGCTCGCGCCTGCTCCGCCGCAAGCAAGGGGACAAGGCAGCGCTTCGAAATCGCGCAACGCGACTTTCCATTCCAACCCTTTCGTCGTCGCTGCGGCCGTCGCAATCGTCGGCGCTTCAGCCATCGTCGCTACCGACCGGCTCACGGTCGACCAGTTGACGGTTCACCGCATCAATAGCGCCGATGCGCCGACGTTCGACGGCGACACCTCCGATCGGGCCTGGCGCAACGTCGTGCCGTTCTCCCTGATGACCAGCGAGGGAGGAAATTTTGACGGCAAGGGCGAAACGAGAATAGAGATTCGCGCGGTGCACGACGGCACATGGGCATATTTTCTGTTTACGTGGGAAGATCCGACGCGGTCGCTGAAACACCTGCCACTGATCAAGGAAGCGGACGGATGGCACGTGCTTCACGACGGCCTTGAGTTCGGAGACGAACACGACTTCAATGAAGACAAATTTTCGGTCCTGCTGACGACTGCGGATGTAATGCTTGCGGGCGACCGGACTTTTCATGCCAGTCCCCATCCGATCGCCGACGCGCCGGCGACCATGACCGGCCGCGGCCTGCATTTTACGGCAGCGGGCTACGCCGATGTCTGGCAATGGAAGGCGACCAGCAGCGGTTCGACCGGATGGATGGACGACGCTCATTTTGGTCCACCGCTGGATCCAACGCCCATGCAGGCCCGAAATCTCGTTCCATATAAGGGCGGCTTCGCGCCGGATCCGGGGAATGCCAACTACTCAGATAATTTCGTCGTCGTTGCGGGCGACGGCGATCGGCCGGTCACGCCACGCCGATTGCCTCGGGATCTCGCGGCAACCGAAGCCGCGATGGGCAAAATCAATCTGGACCCAAATCATGGCGAGAGCGACGGCGCGCGCTGGTTCATGACGGAGGCAGAATCGGCACCCTATTCAGCGGAGCTTGATGCCCGCATCCCGGGAGGGACGGTCATCCCGGGCGTCATCATTGCCGGTGAATTCTCGGGCGATCGCGCGGACGTGCGATGCGCGGCCCGCTGGGCCAACGGGCACTGGGCGCTGGAAGTCGTGCGGCGTCTCGACACTCACAGCGAATACGACGTGCCGATCAAGACCGGAGTCTTCATGCGGGTCGCGGCCTTCGATCACAGTCAGATCAGACATACCCGGCACGTCCGGCCGATTCGTCTTGAGGTGGAATGATGCGCAAGATTTGCAAGGTGAAGCTGAACAACGAGGTGTTCCTGGCGAATTGCGGCGACCTTGTGCTCGACTGGGCATTGATGAACGGCATCGAACTGCCGCATGACTGCCGCTCCGGCATTTGCGGCGCCTGTCGTGTTCGCCTCGTTGAAGGCAGGGTCTTCGGCGGTCACGAGCAGGGCGACGACATGATCCACGCCTGCCAGGCGCGGATCGTCTCCGATCTGGAGATCGTGACCGAAAAAGTCCCCGACCAGGTCGCCATGTCAGCTCGTGTGGTCAATATCGTTCGTCTGGCGCCTGACGTTTGCGGCGTGGACGTGGAACTGCCGAGGCCGCTTCACTATCTTCCCGGTCAGTATTGCAAGATGCAATTTCGCGGATTCCCGGCCAGATGCTACAGTCCGAGCTATCCGCTGGAGGGGCCTCCCGACGACCATCTGCTGCACTTCCACGTGCGGAGATTCCCCGACGGAACCGTATCATCGGCGCTTGGCCGGGACATTCGCATCGGGCATCGCGTCAGACTGACGGGTCCATTCGGCAGCGCCTTTCTGCGGCCCGATCATTCCGGCAGCATCGTTCTCGTCGCCAGCGGCACCGGATTCGCACCGATGTGGTCGATTGCGGTCGCCGCGATCCTGGAGCGGCCGCAGCGCGAACTCATATTCGTGGTCGCGGCACGAGAGCTTCAGTCGCTGTACATGCACGCCGCGCTGTGCCGCCTTGCGCTGTTTCCCAACGTCACGATCATTCCGGTTGTATCGGAGCCGCAGAGCGTTTCCCGAGCCATTCGCAGCGGACGACCAACCGAGCATTTGCCGAAGCTATCGCCGGACGACGTCGTCTACACTTCGGGTGCGCCGGCCCTGACCGAGAGCGTGGCACGGATCGCCAGAGCTGCCGGCGCCAGGTGCTACACTGATCCCTTTGTGCCGAATGCCGAGCCCTCCGCACATACTACCCTGATGGGGCGTTTGTCCGACTGGCTCGACAGTCCGTCGCACAGTCCCGCAATGTTGCGATCCGCCCCCAAACAGGCCCAGGCAAGCTAGAGCATGATCCGGAAAAGTGGGCACCGGTTTTCCCTCGCGACAAACGCGAAGCGTTTGCGCGGAGATCATGCGCAA
>JBKQRS010000652.1:0-31673 GCA_052143915.1 Bradyrhizobium sp. | reverse complement strand
TCACGCGAACCGGTATCCACTTCGCTCGAAAACGCTCCAGATATCTGCCATGAGCATCGCCGAGTTGGGTTCGATCCAGCGCATGATCCGCCAAAGCGCGAGCGGTTTGGGGATGAGATCATGCGCGCCTTCAATATTTGAAAGCGCGATCGGACGCAAAACCGGACTCCACTTTTGCTGATCGCGCTTTTCTCGGCTATATGGCTGACCATACACGGCCCTCAAAAAATGGCCGGCCCCTGAAATTCCGGAGAGAACGCCGTGACGAATTCCACATCCGCGCCGCTGCCTGCCGCACTGCTTGAGGCGTTGGCGCGCTACGACACCCCGACGATCTGCAATGCGATGGAAGTCGTAGCACCCGAGCGCCGCTTGATCGGTTACACCACCAAGCCGCTGGTATGCCCGTTTCCTGGGCTGCCGCCGATGGTCGGCTATGCGCGCACGGTGACCATCCGCTCGGTGCTTAAGTCGTCCCTTCCAGCCGACGAGCAGGCCCGGCGCCGCATCGCCTATTATGAATATATGGGGACCGGCCTTGGGCCGCGTATCACGGTGATCCAGGATATCGATGGCCCGGACGTCGGTTACGGCGCGTTCTGGGGAGAGGTGCAAAGCAACGTGCACAAGGCGCTCGGCTGCCTCGGCGTCATCACCGACGGTTCCATCCGCGACATCCCGCAATGGGCGCCGGGCTTTCAGGCTTTGGCGGGATCGATCGGCCCATCCCATGCCTGGGTTCATGCGGAAAGCTTTGGCGGCGAGGTGCGCGTCGCCGGGATGACGGTTCGCTCCGACGATCTCATACATGCCGACCAGCATGGGGCGATCGTGATTCCCTTCGACATCGCCGCGAAACTTCCGGATGCCGCCGAACTCTGCGGTCGCCGCGAGACGCCGATCCTGGAAATCGCGCGAGCTAAGGATTTTAGCCTCGAAAAACTGAAAGAGGCGCTGAAGCGGTCGGCCGAAATTCACTAGATCATGATCCGAATAGGTTGGATCGAATCATGATCTCATCTCTTGGTTTGAGCATGATCTTTTCGGAGAACCGGTTCCCACTTTTCCGGATCATGCTCTAACGGCGAGTTCGACATGGAAATGGGCGGCAAGACGGTATTGGTCACGGGATCGACCGATGGCGTCGGCCGCTATGTCGCCGCCAAACTCGCCTCGTCAGGCGCAAAAGTCCTGATCCACGGCCGCGATCGCGAGCGGGCGATGGCACTCGCCGAACAGATCAAGCGGGAAGGGCGCGGCGAAGCCCTGTTCTATCAGGCCGATTTGTCGTCGCTGTCGGGTGCGCGACAGCTCGCGGAGGCGGTGAGGGCCGACCACCGGCGGCTTGACCTATTGATCAGCAACGCCGGAATAGGATCACGGACATCGGGGCCGGAACGGCGGACCAGCGCGGACGGCCATGAATTGCGTTTTGCCGTGAACTATCTCTCCGGATTTCTGCTCGCCTACCTGTTGCTTCCGCTGCTGAAGGCCTCTGCGCCGTCGCGTATCGTGAACGTCGCTTCGCTCGGCCAGCATCCGATCGACTTCGAGGATGTGATGCTGACCAGAGGTTATACAGGGACGCGCGCTTACGCCCAAAGCAAGCTGGCGCAGATCATGTTCACCATTGATCTCGCCCAGGAACTCGCAGGTTCCGGCGTGACGGTGAATTCGCTGCATCCGGCCACCTATATGAACACCACGATGGTCCGGGAGGGCGGCATGACACCGGTCTCCACGGTCGAGCAGGGCGGCGAGGCGATTTTGCATCTCGCCGTTGGCGATGACGTGGCCGGCAAGAGCGGACTATTCTTCAACGGCATGCAGCAAGCGCAGGCCAATCCGCAGGCCTATGACCAGGTCGCCCGCCAGCGGCTGCGCGCGCTCAGTCTCGAACTCACGGGCTTGCCGGGCGCCTGACGAGGCGATGTGGACGTGACGCTTGGCTAGCGAGACAGCGCTACATCCTGGCCCGAGCTGGTCTTGCCTTCAAAGCGGTTGGATCCCGCGGGCGTCAATTGCGCCAGGGCCTGGGCGTTATGGTCGCGGATGGTCAGGCCCGCCTCGGTATAGTTCCACTTCCGGCTGGTGAAGAAGTTGAACGGGCAGCCACCCCCGGGCGCGATGGTGCCCTCGGTGGCGTCAGGGTTGCCGCCGAGTGTCATCCCGCACGACCCGGTTCCGGTGGACGAAAGCGTCCATCGGCCGGCAAGGCTGACGGGAGGCGGTGCGGCCGAAGGGCCAGCGCCACCTGCCGAGCCGGCCGGGGCGTTGCTATTGAAGCCAAGACGATTGCTGTCGCTACAGGCTGCGAGCCATACAGCGCAGACAACGATCGGAATGGCGGCGAAGCGGGGAGCCATGAATACGGGGTACGGACCGGATAAGGAGCGATGACTATGGTTAGCAGAATGTTGCTGCCGTGTCAGGACAGCCCGTCCATTGGGCTGCATTTGCTGGTTCGGCCGCAAGCTTACGACAAAGTGGCCGGCCTGTTCCCTGCCGCGGTACTCCGAAAGCGGCTTAACCTTTACGCGTCTTTAATGGCGGGGACGTAGGTTTCCCTTTGCGCGGTTCAGAATGGGCCGCGTCACCGTCCAGGACGGCCGGTGGTTCGCGTACGCGTTGGAGTCTCCCATGGATATCATGACGAGCGTTGGTCTCGTGTCCGGCGTCATTGTCGTGGCCGCGATTATGCTCATGGGCGGCGATCTGCACATTTTCATCAGCGAGCATGCCGGCCTCATCGTGGTCGGCGGATCTATCGCCGCCACCATGATCCGGTTCCCGCTCAGCGCGATCGTGCACGGCGTTCCGCTCGGAGCGAAATTTGCCTTCAGCATGAGCCGGCTGTCGGCGCGCGATCTGGTCGACGAACTTGCGCGCATCGCCGAAATCGCCCGCAAGCAGGGGCCGGTCGGTTTGGAAAAGGTTGAAACCGACGAACCGTTCCTCGCCAAGGGAATCCGCTACGTCGCCGACGGCTACGATCTCGAATTCATCCGCGACAATCTCGAGCGCGACCGCGACAATTTCCTGATGCACCTCGACGAAGGCGGCAAGATCTACCGCGCCGTCGGCGACTGCTCGCCGGCGTTCGGCATGGTCGGCACCTTGATCGGCATGGTGCAGATGTTTGCCAACATGACCGATCCGTCGAAACTCGGTCCGTTCATGGCCACCGCGCTGCTGGCGACGCTGTACGGCGCGGTGATCGCGAACCTGTTCTGCCTGCCGATCGCCGACAAGCTGCACGGCAAGCTGCTGGACGAGGAGACCAATCGCACGCTGATCATCGACGGCATCCTGATGATCCGGGATTCCAAGAGCCCGACGCTGGTGCGGGAAATGCTGCTGGCTTACTTGCCCGAAAAGCACCGCCATGAAGAGGGCGAACCGGTCCCGGCTTAAGCCCGCGGACCTCGGCGCGGAGCATCAAAATGGCAAAGAAAAAACGTGGCGCCGCACACGCCGGAGGGCACGGCTGGTACGTGTCCTTCGCCGACCTTATGGGCCTGATGATGAGCTTCTTCGTCATGCTCGTCGCGTTCTCCACCATGGATAACAACAAGCTCAAGATCGTTGCCGGCTCGATGCGCGATGCTTTCGGCGTGCAGACCGATGCGCGCTACTCCGGCATCATCGAATCCGATGGTCTGCCGACCAGGCCGAGACTGAAGAACGTCGCGCATATTTCGCCGGACGAAGCGTCCAATATGCCGACCCCGGATCAGCAGGATCGCAGCCGCATCGCTGGTGCCCGCCTGCAAATCGATCGCGAATTTGCGCTTGCCTCAGCCTCGCTGCGTCAGGCGTTGCAGGACATGCCGGAGCTGACCGAAATCTCCAAGCACATCATGTTTGAGGAGACCAAGGAGGGCCTCAACCTGGAAATCGTCGATCAGGACGGCCGCTCGATGTTCGCCGACGGATCCAAGGCGCCCTATGAGCGGACGCGCCGGCTGATCCAGAAGCTCGCGGCCCCACTCAAGGCGACGCCGCTGCGAATATCGATCATCGGTCACACCGCCGCGGGCTTCGTGCCGTCGAAGGGCGATTACGGGGCGTTCGATCTCTCGGCGGATCGGGCGAATGCGGTGCGTCAGATCCTCGAGAGGGAAGGGCTGCCGCCGGCGCACATCTTTGCCGTCGCCGGCAAGGCGGACACCCAGCCGCTGTTTCCCGACGATCCATCATTGTCGGCGAACCGCCGCGTGACCATTACGCTGATGCGTGAAGATCCGCCGTTGCCGCCCGACCTGAAGCCGTAGCCCCACATCGCTACTATAATACCTTCTTCAAGCAGCGGTCTGCGCCCGATAGCAATTGCAAATTTTGCATGGCATGGGCTCAAAATCAGGCTAGGCTATGCTTTAAGCGCAGGGCTATAAGCCGCCTCGCTTTGCTATTGTGCAGTGAAGCACGTTGAGGCTCCCATCCCCATGACTAGCGATGTTGTAGCTCCCGCCGCGGAAACGTCGGCGGCCAATGGGCATGGCGAAGCCCATTCCACTGCAGGCTTCAAGGCCCTCCTGATCGGCAGCATCGGTGTCGTCTATGGCGACATCGGCACCAGCCCGCTCTACGCGTTGCGCGAAGCCGTGGTTGCGGCCAGCGGGCCCTCCGGCGTCGTCGAGCCACAGGCTGTGCTGGGGGTCGTCTCGCTGATCCTGTGGGCGCTGATCATCGTGGTGACGCTGAAATACGTGCTGATCCTGCTTCGCGCGGACAACCACGGCGAGGGCGGAACGCTGGCGCTGATGGCGCTTGCGCAACGCGCGGTCAGCCGCGGTGCCGGCGCCATCGTGCTGCTCGGGATCGTGAGCGGCGCGCTGTTCTATGGCGACGCGGTGATCACGCCGGCGCTGTCGGTGCTGTCGGCGATCGAGGGCATCAAGCTCGTCACCGCGGCGTTCGAGCCGTATGTCGTGCCGCTCACCGTGATTATCTTGCTGGCGCTGTTCGCAGCCCAGTCGCGCGGCACCGCGCATGTTGCGGCCTTCTTCGGACCGGTGATGTGCGTCTGGTTCGGCGTGATCGCAATCGGGGCTATCATTCCGATCCTGCAAAATCCCGAGGTCCTGCTGGCGCTGAATCCCGTGTTGGCCGTGACGTTCATGCTTCATCACGGCATCATCGGTTTTGTGACGCTGGGTGCCGTGTTTCTCGCGGTCACCGGCGCCGAGGCGCTCTATGCCGATCTCGGGCATTTCGGCAAACGGCCAATCCAGACCGCGTGGCTCTTTATCGTATTGCCGTCGCTGGCGCTGAATTATCTGGGGCAGGGCGCTCTTGTCATCGCCGACCCGAGAGCGATCGAAAATCCGTTCTTTCTGATGTTTCCGGAGTGGGCGCTGATTCCGATGGTTGCGCTTGCCACCGCCGCGACCGTGATCGCGAGCCAGGCCGTCATCACCGGCGCCTATTCCCTGACGCGTCAGGCCATCCAGCTCGGCCTGCTGCCGAGATTTGAAATCCGCCACACCTCGGAAGCCCATTCCGGACAGATCTATATCCCGCGCATCAACATGCTGCTGCTCGTTGCCGTGATGCTGCTGGTGCTGATGTTCCGTTCGTCCAGCGCGCTGGCGTCGGCCTACGGCATTTCAGTGACCGGCACCATGGTGGTCACGGGGATGATGGGCTTTGTCGTGGTCTGGCGCGTATGGAAATGGTCGCCATTCGCGGCCGCGGCGCTGATTGCACCATTTCTGTTCCTCGATCTCACGTTTCTTGCCGCGAACCTGTTGAAGGTGCTGGAGGGCGGCTGGGTGCCGCTGGCGCTCGGGGCCGTGGTGATGCTCCTGATGTACACCTGGCGACGTGGCAGCCGGCTATTGTTCGAGAAATCGCGCAAGCTGGAGTTTCCGCTCGCCGATCTGGTGGCGATGCTTGAAAAACGCCCGCCGCAGCGTGTTTCCGGCACGGCCGTCTTCCTCACGAGCGACCCCCTGAGCGCGCCGACCGCGCTGATGCACAGTCTGAAACACTACAAGGTGCTGCATGAGAAGAATGTCATTCTCACCATTGAAAGCGCGCCGACGCCGCGGATCGACCCGGCCGAGCGGGTGAGGCTGGAACAGATTGGCGCCACCTTCACCAAGGTGACGTTGCGGTTCGGATTCATGGAATCGCCGAACGTCCCGAAGGCGCTGGCGATTGCGCGGAAGCTCGGGTGGCAATTCGACATCATGTCGACGTCGTTCTTCCTTTCGCGGCGCGCGCTGAAGCCCGCCGCGCATTCCGGAATGCCGCGCTGGCAGGATCACCTGTTCATCGCGCTCAGCCGTACCGCCAATGATGCGACCGATTATTTCCAGATTCCGAGCGGACGGGTGGTCGAGGTGGGAACGCAGGTGACCATCTAGGCCCTCGGGTGCTCCTTGATCCGCTGTCCGGCGCTTGATTTTCGTCGCATCAGAGGCGACGTTGGCGCGGAATGGCGAGCCACCGGCATCCGCGCTTGCGGAATTTGCCCGTATCTGCTCGTAATCCGGGAACGGCGGCTGCCGGTTCCGTGGTTGGAATAGCCCAAGCTGGATATTGAAGTGGCCGTAGGGAGGATTTGAGTGGCAGATCAGGGACATCGGGTTCACGATTTGACGCCGGAAGAAGTATCGAAGGGAATGGCCGACGGGCGCTACCTTCTGGTCGACGTCCGCGAGCCGAACGAAGTCGCCGTGGATGCCTATCCCGGCGCAGTCGTGGTCCCGCTGTCGAGTTTCGATCCGCACGCCATTCCCGACCCTAAGAGCAAGCAGGTGGTTTTTGCCTGCCGCTCCGGCAAGCGATCGGTGACGGCGTCGCTGGCTGCGCAGGCGAGTGGCCTTGCCTATGACAAGCATCTGGCCGGCGGGATGCTGGCCTGGAAGGCTGCGGGCTTGCCGACCAGGTCCGGCGGCTGACCGTTGCCATGACTTCGATGAACAAGGTATTTGCGGATCTGCCGGTCACGATCTTTGAGGTGATGTCGCAGCTTGCGCGCGACAACAACGCGATCAATCTCGGCCAGGGTTTTCCTGACGACCCCGGTCCGGAGGATATTCGCCGCGCTGCCGCCGACGCGGTCATGAACGGTTACAACCAATACCCGTCGATGATGGGTATCCCGGAATTGCGGCAGGCGATTGCCGCGCATTACGAGCGCTGGCACGGCATCGCACTCGATCCAATGGCCGAGGTGATGGTGACCTCCGGCGGCACCGAGGCGCTGACATCGGCCATTCTTGCCGTGGTCGAACCCGGCGACGAGGTGGTCGTGTTCCAGCCGGTATACGACTCCTACCTCCCGATCATCCGCCAGGCCGGGGGCATCCCGCGTCTGGTGCGTCTCGAACCGCCGCACTGGCGTCTGACGGAAGAGGCGCTGCGAAGCGTATTCAATCCCAAGACCAAAGCCGTTCTCTTCAACAATCCGCTCAATCCGGCCGCGGTGGTCTATCCGCGCGAGGACCTGGAATTGCTGGCACGGTTCTGCCAGGAGTTCGACACCATCGCGATCTGCGATGAAGTCTGGGAGCATGTGATCTTCGACGACCGCGAGCACATTCCGCTGATTACCATACCGGGAATGCGCGAGCGCACGATCAAGGTCGGTTCCGCGGGCAAGATCTTCTCCTTGACCGGCTGGAAGATCGGCTTCGTCTGCGCCGCTCCGCCGCTGTTGCGCGTCGCCGCGAAGGTGCACCAGTTTCTCACTTTCACGACCGCGCCCAATCTTCAGGTCGCGGTCGCCTACGGCCTCGGCAAGCCCGCGGACTATTTTCACCAGATGCGCAAGGATCTGGCGCGCAGCCGCGATCGCCTGACCAAAGGACTGGAGAGTATCGGCTTCCCGGTTCTCCGCTCGCAGGGCACCTATTTCCTCACCGTCGACCTTTCGCCGCTCGGCCTTAACGAGACCGACGAGGCGTTCTGCAAGCGCATCGTGACCGACTACAAGGTCGCGGCTATTCCAGTGTCGGCTTTCTATGAGAAGGATCCCGTGACGTCGGTCGTGCGCTTCTGCTTTGCCAAGAAGGATGCAACGCTGGACAGCGCGCTGGAGCGCCTGTCCGACGCCGTGCACCGCCGATAGGAACGAGACCGATGGCGCGCTGTCCGGCCCGCATTCCATTCCGATGCGTTGTTGCGCTAGCCGCGGCGCTTGCGTTGCCGTCGCCGCCTGCAAAGGCAGCTGAACGCACGGTCAACTTCTACAATTGGTCAAACTATATCGCACCGGGGGTGCTCGAAGACTTCACCAGGGAAACCGGCATCAAGGTCGTCTACGATACGTTCGACGCCAACGAGACGCTGGAAACACGCCTGCTCGCCGGGAAGTCCGGCTATGATGTTGTGGTGCCCACGGCCTATTTCCTGCAGCGCCAGATCAAGGCCAATGTTTTTCAGAAGCTCGACAAGTCGAAGTTGCCGAACCTCGCCAACGCCTGGCCGGTCGTGACGGAGCGGCTCGCCATCTACGATCCCGGCAACCAATATGCCGCCAATTACATGTGGGGCACGACGGGCATCGGCTACAACGTCAGGATGGTGCAGAAAATCCTCGGTCCCGACGCAGGGATCGACAGCTGGGACGTCGTGTTCAAGCCGGAGAACCTCGCGAAATTCAGGGATTGCGGTGTTCACATGCTGGATTCCGCCGACGATATCTTTCCGGCGGCATTGAGTTATCTCGGGCTCGATCCAAATTCGACCAAACAGGCGGATCTGGAGAAGGCCACCGATCTCGTCATCAAGATTCGGCCCTATGTCCGCAAGTTTCATTCCTCGGAATATCTGAGCGCGCTGGCCACCGGAGAGATCTGCCTGGTGGTGGGCTGGTCGGGCGACATCATGCAGGCGCGAAGCCGCGCCGCGGAGGCCAGGAATGACATCGCGATCGGCTATGCCATTCCGAAAGAGGGCGCGCAGATGTTCTTCGACAATCTGGCGATTCCCGCCGACGCGAGGCACGTCACGGAAGCCTACGAACTGATCAATTATCTATACCGCCCTGAGGTGGCCGCGAAGAATTCGAATTTTCTGTCTTACGCCAACGGCAATCTGGCGAGCCAGAAGCTCGTCGACCTCAGGATTCTCGGTGACAAGAACATCTACCCGGACGAGGCGACGATGGCAAAACTGTTCGTGATCACCGCGCGCGATCCTGCGACGCAGCGCGTCATCAACAGGCTTTGGACGAAGGTGAAGACCGGGCGATAGCTCCTTCCTCATCCTGAGGAGGCGCACTTGCGCCGTCTCGAAGGATGAGGATGGTTCCACGTCGGAGCGTCGCGGCCTCATCGTTCGAGACGCGCGAAGACGCGCTCCTCACCATGAGGGGTGGATCACTACCGCCAGCGGCGATGCAGCCAAAGCCACTGATCCGGATATTCGCGAACCCAGCCCTCGACCACCGATGTAATCGCCTGCATCGTCCCCTGAACATCGATTTGCCCGGAGGCATCACGCACCGGCTTCACTTCCTCCGATAACTCGGCGCGGAAACGATGACCGGGCAGGCGGATGATGCGGACGCCATGGATGGGACATTCGATCTGCCGCAGCAGGCGGGCGAGCGTCGGATTGGCCTTGGTCTTGCGGCCGAAAAACGTCACCTCGACGCCATTGGTGAAGTACTGGTCGACCAGGATCGCAACATGCTGGCCGTTCCGCAGCGCTTCCGCCATCCTGAGCGGCGCGTCGCGGCCGGCCGGGATCAGTGTTCCCATTTTGACGGCGCGAATCTCTTCAATGATCCGGTTGGCGGACGCACTATTGGGCCGGCGAAACAGGATGGCGGCGTCCAGTCCGTGCGCCACGGCGGCCACGGCGGGAAGCTCCCAATTGCCGAGGTGTCCTGCAAATATCAGCGCCGGTTTGCCGTCGAGCCGCAGTTGCGCGAACAGTTCGTGGGTGCGTGGCAAAATTTCGATCCGGCTCTGCTCGGGGAATGCGGGATCGTGCTCCCAGATATGATCGAGATGGGCAAATTCGGCGCCGAGCCGGCCGAGATTGTCCCAGACGCCTGCGAGGATGGTTTCGATTTCCTCTGGCGGTTTTTCCGGAAATGCGGCGGTGAGGTTGGCGCGGCCAATCCGCTGCTCGCGCGTCATTGGTCCGATCAGGCCGGCGACCCGGCCGAACAGGTTCGCGGTCTTGATCGGATCGAAATAGCGGGTGGTGCGCAGAAGTCCGATCGTCAGCGCACCCACCGCGGCTTCGCCGATTGGCTTGATCGCGTCGCGAATACGGGCTCGGGTGCGAAGCAGCAGAGGATGCATCAGAGACCAACGACGAATTTGCCGAATGCTTTCCGGCTTTCCATGCGTTTTTGCACTGGACGGCTTGGACCGGCTAAACCGGTTCACGCGTCAGAATCAGCACGGCATTCTGGCCGCCGAAGCCGAACGAATTCGACATCACGGCGGTGACGCGGGCATCGCGCGCTTTGTTGGGAACCACGTCGAAGGGAATCGCCGGGTCCGGAACATCGTAATTGATTGTCGGTGGAATCCGCTGGTGCTCAAGCGTCAGCAGCGAGAACACCGTTTCGACGGCGCCCGCCGCGGAGAGGGTGTGACCGACCATCGACTTGTTGGACGACACCGGAATCTGCTTGGCGCGCTCGCCGAACACCGTCGAGATGCCCAGATATTCCATCTTGTCGTTTTCCGGCGTGCCGGTGCCGTGCGCGTTGATGTAGTCGATCTGGTCGGAGACAAGGCCGGCGTCGGCCAATGCATTGCGCACGCAGCCGATGATCGGCTTGCCGTCGGGACTCGACCGGGTGCGGTGGAAGGAGTCCGCCAGCTCGCCGCAGCCGGCAACGATGCCGAGAATCGTCGCGCCGCGCGCAGTGGCGGCCTCATAGCTTTCCAGTACCAGCGCGCCCGCACCTTCGGCCATGACGAAACCATCGCGGTTCTTCGCAAACGGCCGGACCGCAGCCTGCGGTGGATCGTTATGGGTCGACAGCGCCGACAGCAATGAGAACCGGACCAGGGCTTCCGGATTGACCGACCCGTCGGTCGCAACGCAAAGGGCGGCGTCGGCCTCGCCGCGGCGAATGGCTTCGACGCCGAGCTGGATGGCGCTGGCGCCGGATGCGCATGCGGTGGAAAGTGAAATCGGCGAACCTTTGGTGCCAAATTTCTCGGCAAGATAATCGGCGACCGAGCCGAACAGGAATCGGCGATGATACTGCGTATATCTTTCGCCGCCGCTGACCCGCAGCATGGCATCATAGTCGACTTCCGTACCGGCTCCGATCGCGCGCCCGAGTTCCTGGCGTTGCGGCCACTCGACTTCAACCGGGGCCACGGCGAGGAACAGCGGGCCGGGAAAATTGCCCTTGGTCCCGATATCGGCCTGGGCGATGGCTTCTTCAGCGGCGACCTCGCCGAGCCGCTCGGAAAGGTCGGTGGATGAGAACGGCTCGACCGGGATGAAATCGACCGTTCCGGCCATCGTCGTCTTCAGCCCGTCGGTGGGAAAACGCGTAATGGTGCGGATACCGGATTCGCCCGCGGTGAGCTTCTTCCAGTTGTCGGCCTTGCCGGCCCCGAGCGACGTCACAACGCCCATGCCGGTGGCGACGACGATCGGCCTTCCGAACTTATCGCGCGTAACTGCCATGTTTTCCCCGTCAGTTCAGCGGCATTCACCTGATCGCTTCGACCAGCGCCATGCCTTCGCCCCGCCAATGACCTGTCCCAATCACCACAATCTGGGTCGGCGGAGTGGACATTTCAACCTCCAGCCCGGTGGGATCGTTGGGCGGAAACAATGCGCCGCGCGAGAGTGAAAGCGCCGCAACGGCCAGCCCCAACGGAAACTGCGTCTCCATGGTGTGGCCGAACATGGTTCCAGTGGCCCGTACCGCGAAATCCGGGTGTGCGCCGAGGAATGCGCGCTCTTCGGAGGTAGCCGGTTCGGCGCCGGTCGCGCCGCTGATGATGGCACCCTTGTCCTTGAGCTTGCCGAGCTTGGACCACAGCCGTTCCAGCGTCGAAGTAACCTCGCCGGAATGCTTGCGGCGCGCCATATCGGCCACGACATTGGTCAGGCGTGCATAGGGCTTTGCGCCGCGCGCCTCCGCATGCGCCCTGGACTCGATCACAAGAAACGCGCCGCCCGATCCGAGCGCAAAGCCGCCGTGCTGGCCGCGCGCCCAAACCGGAACGAACTTGTCCTTGAGGTTGAAACCGCCGAACTCGTAGAGAACCAGCAGGTCCTTGCGCTCGCCGTTTTGCGAGCCGCCGATCAGGGCGATGTCGCTTTGGCCGGCGGCGATGCGCGCAAGAGCGATCCTTGCCGCGTCGACGCCCGCGGCTTCCTCGCCCATGAAGGTGCGGGACGATCCGGTGACGCCGTGCACGATGGCGATGTTGCCCGCCAACAGGTTCGACAGCTGCGCCAGGAAGAGCGTCGGACGCAGATCGTTCATCAGCCGTTCGTTGAGAAAGCCGGGGGCTGAATTGCCTTTCGCTTCCATATTCAAAATGTTGGAGTCGACGGCGAGATCGCGCTCGCCGCCGCCGGCAGCGACGATCATGTCCATCCGCGCCAGGATTTCCTTGTTGCCCTTGATGCCGGCCGACTCCAGCGCCAGCCCCGCGGCGTAGGTGCCGATCCGCTGCCAGGCCTCCATCTGACGCTGATCGCCTTTTTTGGGGATCTGGGCGTCGAGGTTCACCGGCGCCCAGGGATGCACAATGTAGGGCGCGAAGCTCTTCTCATCGACATTGATTCGCCGCTGATTGAGCGCGTCCCAGTGTGCGTCCAGACCCTCGCCAAGCGACGTGGCCAGACCAATGCCGGTGATCCAAACCTCCACCGATCCGGGGCTCGAAGAACTTGTCTCAGTCATGGGCGATAGCCTGCTGGGGAAAGCCGATACGCTTGGCTACGGCATCCATGTGTCCGCGCAAATCCGGATTCGGGAAGGGAATATGGCTGAACGTGATCGTTGCGTTGCACTTCAGCTTGCCGCCGACCCTGACCCTCGCTTCGGTCATCGCATAACCCGAGCCTTCGTGAAGGACGTTGGCGTCGATCGTCAGTAGTTCCCCAGGGGTCACGAAGCCGCGCATCTTGGCTTCCTTGACCGCGGCCAGGAACGGCATGCGCTCGAATTTCATCAGCGCGAGCAATAGCCACCCCGAGGTCTGCGCCATCGATTCAATCAGCAACACGCCGGGCATGATTGGATAGCCCGGGAAATGCCCTTCGAAGATGGTGTTGTGCTGAGGGACCTGCGCCTCGACCTTGATGGTCTTCTCACCGATGTTGAGGTCGAGAATGCGGTCAATCAGCTGGAAATATTCGAGCTGCATGGCAGGCGGTTACGCGCCCTTGGCCGCGACCAATTCGTCGATGCGAGCGCTGAGGTTTTTCAGGACGAAATATTGTTCGGTGGTCGCCTTGCCGTCGTTGACTTCCTGGGTCCATTTCTCCAGCGGCAATTTGATCCCGAACGCCTTGTCGATCGCGAAGGCGATGTCGAGAAAATCGAGACTATCGATCCCCAGATCGTCGATCGCGTGGCTCTCCGGCGTGATCGTGTCGCGCGGTATGTCGCAGGTTTCAGCGATAATCGTTGCCACCTGATCGAATGTAGAGGACATCACTAAGCCTTTGATATATTGAAGATAAATTCCGGAACCGTGGGAGGGGCGGCCGCTGCGCCCCGGAATGCCCTGTCCACCAACCGGAGTCGAGTGCCCGTATATCGGAGCGCCGCCTTTAGTTCAATGGAGGCGGGCGATGCCCGCGGCACCCGATTTAGGGGCAAACGAGCCGGCGGGGGCCGTAAAAGGCTAGGTATGCGGCGTCGAAATCCGCACGCAGTCGTGGCGCCCCATCAGCACGCAGTCCTGGGTTCTGCGCAGATGGGCGATACTCATGGCAAGCCATATCCCGATCGCCAGGAGGGCGACGGTAAATGCGAAAGCCGCCACATTCGCCAGCATGCGATGGCGAAAATCATCCGGTTCTTCCCGGTTGCGCTCGTAGCGGGATAAATCGCTCGCTACCTCGAGCTGCCGAACCGGCTCGTTCGGATTCCTGCGCTGGCCGGGCGTAGGGGCCACGGTACGCGGCCGGAATTGGAGCACACGGTGCTCTTCTTCTGAGGAGGCTGAGATAATGGGCCGCTGGGTCTTCACGGCTGCCAGCTCCGGGAAATTCCGCTGTTATTTAGCACGCACGCCCGCGACGCGTCTCCCGGAAAATGCTGGCATGGCGCGGGCACCAGAATCTATCCGTCCAAAGTCTCATGGAACCTGCCGTAGTCGATTCGAAGCCGACCGTCCTCGGCAGTATCGAGGATATCGGCGTAACGCTGCCCAAAGCGAATTTCGGTATGATCGTAGGACCTTCGGGCATGGATCGTTTGCGCCGCAACAACGTCATATCCAGTCACCACAACCACAAGTGCCACGCCCAATGCGCTGAAGTCGTCCGCATTTAGCCCGTAAATCGGGCTTTGTTCATCGAGGACGTGGTAGAGCGTCCAGCTCAGCGCGAGCGCGGGGTGTTCGTTCTTCACCAATGGCAGTTCGTAGAACCTGCGCAATGACTGGCCCTCCTTGCTCAACTCATTCCGCAGCAGCCACAGCTTGGCGGTCGCGTTGCCGATGATGTTGTGACGTTCGTTGGCGAAGCGAACCATCAGGGTCGGCTTGCCATCATGGTTTGAAACGACCGGATGATCAGCGAACAGCAGTCGGGCATTTGGCCGCGAGAACCGGGCGAAGATCAGCCCGGTCATCAGCGACATCGAGAAGATTCCCGTGAACAGCTCCACCGTGGCAATGAAATGTCCGTAATGGGTCTGCGGATGCATATCGCCGTAACCGGCGGTCGAAAGCGTCTCGATACTGAAATAGAGATAATCGATATAGGCGCTGCCCGGCACGTTCGAGACCGGCTGATCCCCGATCCAGTAGAATACGGCGAACACCGCGTTGAAGGCGATAAACACCAGGGCAGCCCCGCCGATAAAGGCCGGCCATGAGGCCGTCATGCACCGATGGCTGATATCGGCCCAAAAGCTGAGATTAAGACCTTCGGTAATGATTTCGCGATCGCCAAATCGGACGATATTCACCTTCGACATCCGCTCATTTTGGCTTCTGAACATCTTCCGCTTCTCTTGATACGTTGACGCATGATCCGCCAAAGCCTCGACGGCCCGGCGAAAGGAGTATGCGCTGTGTTAATCAATTGATGCGCGACCGGACGCAAGCGCGGATTCTCGCTCTTGCAGCTCGCACTCTTGCGCAAAGGCAATTGATCGCCGGCAACATCATGCCATAATTGCACGAATTGCAGAGGCATCTTTTGGCAATCCGACAGGGGGATTTCAAGCCATGGCCAACGTCCGCGAACCGATCCTTCAGCCGATTCCGATTCTATCGCTCCGTCCGACCCAGATGACCGTCGGAATTAGGGAGGTGAAGGAGAAGCGCAAGCGCTGGCGGGACCAAAAATCGAAGAAGAAGCAGGCCGAGCTTCTGGGCAAGCATATGATCCCGGTGGTTCACGGGCCGGACAAGCGTTTCTATGTCATCGATCATCATCATCTGGCGCGCGCCCTTCACGATGAGGGCGTGAAGGACATTCTCGTGACCATCGTCGCCGACCTCACCATGGTCGATCGCGACGCGTTCTGGGTCGTGCTCGACGATCGCAAATGGGTCTATCCGTACAACGCCAGGGGCGAACGCCAGCAGTACCGGGATATCCCCAAGACAGTGGTGGATCTCAAGGACGATCCGTTCCGCAGCCTCGCCGGCGAGTTGCGGCGGATTGGCGGTTTTGCGAAGGACACAACGCCCTTCAGCGAATTCCTGTGGGCGGATTTCCTGCGTCGCAGACTGTCACGCAAGAGCGTGGAAGGCGATTTCGAGAAAGCCCTCGAGAAAGCGCTGGCTCTGGCGAAAGGCAAGGATGCGGTCTATTTGCCGGGCTGGTGCGGACCCGCGGAGGATTAAAGCGTCTTCGAGCGAAGCGGTTACCGGCGGGCCACGGCCTATTTCGGCAGGCGTCCCATCATGTAGAATTCGTCGTTCGGACGCATGGAAGTGACGTTCGCCATCCGGTTTGACAACGCAAAAAACGCGGAGATCGCGGCGATATCCCAGACGTCGTCGTCGGTGAAACCGTGGCTGGCGATGTCGGCGAAATCGGTTTCCGAAATCAGGTGCGCCTGCGTGCTCACCTTCATCGCGAAGTCGAGCATGGCGCGCTGGCGCGGCGTGATATCCGCCTTGCGATAGTTGACGGCGATCTGGTCGGCAATTTGCGGATTCTTCGCCCGAATTCTCAGGATCGCGCCATGCGCGACCACACAATAGTGGCACTGGTTGGCGCTGGAGGTCGCAACCACGATCATCTCGCGCTCGGCCTTGGTCAGGCCGCTATCCCTTTCCATCAGGGCGTCGTGATAGGCAAAGAAGGCCCGGAATTCGTCAGGCCGATAGGCCAGCGTCAGGAAGACGTTCGGAATGAAACCGGACTTTTCCTGCACCGCGAGCAGACGGCTGCGGATATCCTCGGGGAGTTCTCCGATAGAAGGTGTTGGGAAACGTCTGGAGATCGGCTGCGACATGGCGAGGCTCCCGCTCAATTGATGCGATGCGGAGGTTAGAGCATGATCGGTTCTGGTTGAATCAGAACCGATGCTCTGGTTCCTTTTTTACGCGTTTCCTTCTCGCGAACCGGGAACCACTTCGCTTGAAAACGCTACGGGACCATAGTCGATGGCGGCGTTTGCGCAAAGCTTGGCTGCAGGGGACGGGGCTGGCCTCAACGGGATGTCCGGCGCGAACCTAGCGCAGCGGCTTTTTCAGCAACGAGAAGCGGTCGGGATCGAGCCCCATCGAAGGTTGCAGCATCGGCGCCTCCACCATGCGCGCGGCCGGCCGCTCGTTGATGCCGGGATCGTTGGGAACGTCGCGATTTGACGTGGCCCCGCGCCAGCGCTCGAGCACGGCACCGACGAAATGCATATCGTGGCCGGCGGTGGCCGATGGCACCGTCGAAATGGTGGCCTCGCTGCGCGGCAGTTGATGAACCGGCACTTCCTTGAAGCGCAGCCGGGTCGGCAGCGCCACGCCTTCGCCGAAGGCCAGCACTTCGCGGGTGCCGAGCGAGGGGACAAACGACAGCAGGTTCGCCGCGGCGTCAGAGACCGCCGAGCGCAGCAGCGCCTGGTCGCGCTCGTTGGCAAGGCGCATCGTAAACAGCGTGTTGCACTGGGAAATGATGGTGGCATCGAGCTCGGCGGGGCGTTGCGTGACGAGGCCGAGATATACCCCGTATTTGCGGCCTTCCTTGGCGATCCGCGAGACCGCCTTTCGCGTCGGCCCGAAGCCGATGTTGCGGTCGGCCGAGGCGTAGCGATGGGCCTCCTCGCAAACGAACAACAGCGGCGAAACGCCGTCGCTCCACAGCCCGAAGTCGAATGCCATGCGGCACAGCACCGACACCACGGAATCGATGACTTCGGCAGGAAAGCCGGCCAGCTGCATGACGGTCATCGGCCGGCCATTGGCCGGTAGCCGGAACAGATGACTGATGACCTCGGCCATGGTGTCGCCGCCGACATTGGCGTTGTCGAACATGAAGGCGTAACGCGGGTCGTTGCGCACGGTCTCGATGCGGGAGATCAGTTTGTGATAGATGATGCGCGAGGAGCGGTTCTCGAGCTTGCCCATACGCTCGTCGATCAGCGAGATCAGGTCGACCAGGCGGTAGGGCACCGGCGTATCGAGCGTATAGCCCACCGACTTGGGATCGGCCCGCTTTAACCCGACCCGATCGGAGTTCTGGTACTGGGTATAGATTCCCTTCGCCACCGGAATGACTTCGGCGAGAATGTCGAGTTCCTCAGGGACGCCGGGCCTGCCGGCGAACAGCACATCGACGATCTCTTCGAAGTTGAACAGCCAGAACGGCAGCTTGAGGTTGCGGGGATTGAGCACCAGCGAGCGGTCGCCGAAACAGCGGCCATACTCATTGTGAACGTCGAGCAGGAAAATCCGCAGATTCGGCCGCGACTTGAGAATCTCGTTCAACAGCAACGACACGCCGGTCGATTTGCCGACGCCGGTAGATCCCAATACCGCGAAGTGCTTGGAGAGCATTTCCTCGATATCGACATAGGCGATGACGGACGGATCCTGCTGCAGGGTGCCGATATTGATCTGGTCCGAGCCGCTCGGCGCATAGATCGTGCGGAGTTCCTGATTGTTGATCAGGTTGACGGCATCGCCGATGGTCGGATAGTGGGTGACGCCGCGCTGAAACTTTTGCCGTTCCGGTCCGCCGAGGATCTCGCCGAGCAGGTCGACCGAGGCGCTGGCGATGTAATTGTCGGAGGTCGGCAGATTTTCGCACGACACTTCCGTGATCATGGCGACAATGGTTGAATTTGCACAGCGGATACTGACGAAGCGGCCGACGGTAGCCCGGATCTCCGACAGGCCCACAGGGCTCGTCGCCATAAGGCCTACTCGCGCGAGCGATCCGCGCACCAAAATCACACGTCCGAAGGATGTCACAGTCGTTGAACTCGGCATGCCATGAATTGGGTTTCGGTCCACCACTATGCCACTATGCCGTTAGTCGTTGCACAAACGGTTAAGCCAAATTCGGCAAACGGCGCTATCTTCCCCCAGGCTCGCTTCCAGCGGGCCGCCTGGCCGGCACCAATGGACCGATTCCGCAGGAAAACCTTGTTTGGCCGCCAATATTTGCCGTGGGGTCCGCTGCCGCTTAGGATTTGGTTTACCAATTCCAGAGGTGATTGTGCCCTGCGGCGCGTTTCTTTCTGAGGCGCCGGGGGCTGGCCCCATCGGCCCTCACTCCCATGCAAGCGCGCCGCCGTTCTGGTATTCGATGACCCTGGTCTCGAAGAAGTTCTTCTCCTTCTTGAGGTCCATCGCTTCCGACATCCACGGAAACGGATTTTCCGCCTCGTCGAACACGCGCGCCAGCCCAAGCTGGGCGCAGCGGCGGTTGGCGATGAAGTGCATATAGGTTTCGCACAGCGCCGCATTGAGGCCGAGGAAACCGCGCGGCATGGTGTCTCTGCCGTATGACGCCTCCAAGTCGGCGGCGGTAGCGATCATGGCGCGAACCTCTTCCTGGAACGGCCCGGTCCAGAGATGTGGATTCTCGATCTTGATCTGGTTGATGACGTCGATGCCGAAGTTCAGGTGGATCGATTCGTCGCGCAGGATGTACTGGTATTGCTCGGCGATGCCGACCATCTTGTTGCGGCGGCCAAGCGACAGGATCTGCGCAAAGCCGGTGTAGAACCACATCCCCTCGAAGATGACATAAAAGGCGACGAGGTCGCGCAGGAAGGCCTGGTCGGATTCGGGCGATCCCGTCTTGAAACCGGGATCGTCAAGGTGCCGGGTATGCTTGAGCGCCCACGCCGCCTTGTCCGTGATGGACGGCACCTCCCGGTACATGTTGAACAATTCGCCTTCGTCGAGGCCGAGACTATCGACGATGTATTGGAAGGTGTGGGTATGAACGGCCTCCTCGAAGGCCTGCCGCAACAAATACTGGCGGCACTCCGGATTGGTGAGGTGGCGATAGATCGCCAGCACGATATTGTTGGCGACCAGGCTCTCGGAGGCTGCGAAGAATCCGAGGTTGCGCTTGATGGCGCGGCGTTCGTCTACGGTGAGGCCGTCGCGCGATTTCCACAGCGCAATGTCGGCCTGCATCGAGACCTCCGTCGGCATCCAGTGATTGTTGCAGCCGGCAAGGTACTTCTCCCAGGCCCATTTGTACTTCAGCGGCAGCAGCTGATTGACGTCGGCACGGCAGTTGATCATCGCCTTGTCGTCGACCGAAACCCGGCCGCCGCCGCGGTCGATAATGTCGAGACCGATCTTTTCGATCGCCGTATCGGGGTTCGCGGCAAAGGCGACCGGCGTCCGCGGAGGGGAGGGAGTGTCGGACCAGTCAAGCATGGCTGTTGTTCCTTGTTCATGCCGCTTACTGGCAGGCTTCGCATTCGGGATTGTCGATGGAGCAGGCCAGCGCAGCCGCGAGATCCGGCGCGCCCAGCGGCACCCGGATCGGCGTGCTCGCCGCCATCGCCTGCCACGACGAGACGCTGTTGAGCTTGCCGTCGGTGCCCTTCAACGTCGACTTCTCGACGTGGGTCGCGCTGCGCGAACGCAGGTAATAGGTCGTCTTGAGACCACGTGACCAGGCGAGATGGTAGAGCGCGCTGAGTTTCCTGCCGGAGGGGTTGGCAATGTAGAGATTGAGCGATTGCGACTGATCGATCCATTTCTGCCGGCGTGCGGCGGCTTCGATCAGCCAGCTGCTGTCGATCTCGAATGCGGTGGCGTACAGCGCCTTGAGATCGTCCGGAACGCGGTCGATGCTGCCGACGCTGCCGTCGAAATATTTGAGGTCGTTGACCATCACCTCGTCCCACAGGCCGCGCGCTTTGAGGTCGCGGACGAGCAACTCGTTCACCACGGTGAAATCGCCCGACATGTTGGATTTTACGTAGAGGTTCTGGTAGGCGGGCTCGATCGACTGCGCCACGCCGCAGATGTTCGAAATGGTCGCGGTCGGCGCAATCGCCATGACGTTTGAGTTGCGCATTCCCGTGGTCCGGACCCGGGCCCGCAAGTCGCTCCAGCCCAGCACGGTGGAGCGATCGATTTCGAGGCCGCCGCGCGCATCCGCGAGGATCTCGACGGAATCGATCGGCAGGATGCCACGACTCCACAACGAACCTTCGAACGAAGGATAGCGGCCGCGCTCCGCGGCGAGATCGACCGAGGCCGAAATCGCGTGGAAGGCGATCGCTTCCATGCTTGTGTCGGCGAACTTCACCGCAGCCTCGGACGCCATCGCGATCCGGAGCGCTTGCAGCGCATCCTGGAAGCCCATCAGACCCAGACCTACCGGACGATGTCGCAGGTTGGAACGCCTCGCTTCGGGGACGGTATAGAAATTGATGTCGATGACGTTATCGAGCATCCGCATCGCCGTCGTCACCGTGCGCTTGAGCCGCGCGTCGTCGAGCCCGCCGTCCTGAACGTGGTTGGCGAGGTTGACCGAGCCGAGGTTGCAAACGGCGATTTCGTCGTCGGAGGTGTTGAGCGTGATCTCGGTGCACAGGTTGGAGGAGTGAATGACACCGGCATGTTGCTGCGGCGAACGCAAATTGCAGGGGTCCTTGAATGTGATCCAGGGATGCCCGGTCTCGAACAGCATGGTCAGCATCTTGCGCCACAGCTCGGTCGCGCGGACCGTTTTGAACACGTGGATCTCACCGCGCGCGGCCTTTGCCTCATAGAATGCGTAGCGTTCCGCAAATCTCCTGCCGTAGAGATCGTGCAGGTCGGGCGTTTCATCCGGCGAGAACAGCGTCCACTCGGCGTCGGCCTCGAGGCGCTGCATGAACAGGTCGGGCACCCAGTTCGCGGTATTCATGTCGTGGGTACGGCGACGGTCGTCGCCGGTGTTCTTGCGAAGGTCGAGAAATTCCTCGATGTCGATGTGCCAGCTCTCGAGATAGGCGCAGACCGCGCCCTTGCGCTTGCCGCCCTGATTGACGGCCACGGCGGTATCGTTGGCGACCTTGAGGAACGGCACGACGCCCTGGCTCTCGCCATTGGTGCCCTTGATATGGGCGCCGAGGCCGCGCACCCGGGTCCAGTCGTTGCCGAGGCCGCCGGAGTATTTTGCCAGCAACGCGTTATCCCTGACCGATTTGAAGATGCCGTCGAGATCGTCGGCGACGGTGGTCAGGAAACAGGAGGAAAGCTGCGGCCGCAATGTTCCCGAATTGAACAACGTCGGCGTGGAGGCCATGAAGTCGAACGAGGAGAGCAAATTGTAAAACTCGATGGCGCGGGTTTCGCGATCGATCTCGCGTATCGCCAGACCCATCGCGACCCGCATGAAGAAGGCCTGCGGCAGCTCGATGCGATGGCCCCTGCTATGAAGGAAGTAACGATCATAGAGCGTTTGCAGTCCAAGAAACTGAAACGAAAGATCGCGTTCCGGTCGCAACGCGGCCGCGAGCTTCCCGAGATCGTACCGGTTCAGTTCCGGATCGAGCAGTTCGGCCTTGATGCCGGTCCGGACGTAGAGCGGAAAGTATTCGGCATAGCGTCCGGCCATCTCTGCCTGCGATGCATTGATCGGCGCGTCATGCACAAACGACAGCACCTCGGTTCGCAGCTTGTCGAGCAGGAGCAGCGCACACACATAGGTGTAGTTCGGTTCCTGCTCCACGAGCGTGCGCGCCGCCATGATGGCAGCCAGAGCCAATTCGTCCTGGCTGATTCCGTCGTAGAGATTGCGGTGGGTTTCGGCGAGAACGGATGCCGGATTGACACCGTCGAGACCCGCGCACGCCTCGCCAATGATCAAGGCCAGGCGGTCGTCATCGAGCGGTACGCGCGTTCCATCGGCAAGCGTGACATGCAGCGAAGGTTGCGAAGGCTCCGCCGCCTGGGCGGCGCTTGCCGCGGCGCGCCGTTTTGCTCGTTCCTCACGGTAAAGAACATAGGCACGGGCGACCTTGTGATGTTCGCTGCGCATCAGCGCCAGTTCGACATGATCCTGCACGTCTTCGATGTGGAAGGTCCGGCCTTCGCCGACCCTGCGCGTCAGCGCGCCGACGATCTCTGCGGTGAGCTTCTCGACGGCATCGTGCACGCGGCGCGAGGCGGCGGCGGTAGGCCCTTCCACGGCGAGGAATGCCTTGGTCATCGCCACCGAGATCTTGCCGGCGTCGAACGGCGATACGGCTCCGTTGCGGCGAATGATCTGCATTCCCGGTTCCGTCGCAGGAGCTTCGGGACGCAGTTGAATGAAAGGAGCGGCTTTGGCGGCTTCGCGATCGAGAGAAAGTGACATCGGCAGACCCCGTGGTGATGCGTTGCGCGGTTCGGGGCTGGGTGTCGTTGAAGGGCGCTGCAAGGGTGTGCCGACGGCAAACGCCGGCATGACGATGCATGCGACCGCCGGGACACCCCGCCCGTGGACGTTTTCGGTGTCGCGGCAGGTCTCCTGGCTCGCAGGTCGTCGTTCGCTCCCAGTCTTCCCAATGCTTGCGCATCAGTGACGTAAAATCGGGAGCAACTCGCTGCTTACAGTTGCGGGGGCAGCGCCGGAATAGCTGCGCGGATCGCAGCTCACCAGCTTCCCTCTTAGCCACCAAATCTTGCGATTGGTGGAACCGTGACCTCTACAACTGGTATTATTCGTTGCAGCGTGTCAATGGGCCGGCGAAGCCACGCGCAAAAAATTTTGTCGGATAATCGGTGGGCTGTGAAATCCTGGATGCAAAGCGCGGCCACCGGCGGGTCCAGTTGACGGCTTCAACATGTTGCGGGTAAGTGGACGCGTCGTGGTTCTTCGGGAGAGATTCCCGAAGCTAAGAGGGAAGCCGGTGCGGCCTTGAGCCAAAGCCGGAGCTGCCCCCGCAACTGTAAGCGGTGAGCCGCTGTCCAACAATGTCACTGAGACCCGCAAGGGTTTTGGGAAGGCAGGACAGCGGCGCTGACCCGCGAGCCAGGAGACCTGCCTCGACAACATACACGTCCTCGGGCGGGGTGTCCCGGTGGTGCGGTTGCGATTCCGCACGCTTTGTGCCGTCCGGAATCCAGACGTGTCACTTTGGCCTTTGCCCCCAACAATGGGGTTGAGCCATGTCTACCTGTTTTCCTGTGTCTACTTGTTTTCCTGCAATAGCAACGCTTGGTACGCCGCGCATCGGCCCGCGCCGCGAACTGAAACTGGCGTTGGAGAGTTTCTGGTCAGGCGCGTCCGACGAAAAGGCGCTGGTCGAGGCGGCCGCCGGGCTTCGCGCCGCGAACTGGGCGCGCCAGAAAAAGCTCGGCGTCACCGTCATTCCGTCGAACGACTTTTCTCTTTACGACCATGTCCTCGATACTAGCGTCATGGTCGGCGCGATTCCCGAAGTCTATGGCTGGAACGGCGGTGCGGTTTCGCTCGCGACGTATTTCGCGATGGCACGCGGCGCGCAAGGCGCCGGCCACGATGAGAGTTGCGATCACGGCAATCATGCCCCCAGCGCTGCGCAAGGCGTGCCCGCGCAGGAAATGACAAAGTGGTTCGACACCAATTATCACTTCATGGTGCCCGAACTCTGCAAGGACCAGAAGTTCACGCTCGCTTCGCGAAAGCCGATCGAAGAATACGAGGAGGCGCGCTCGCTCGGTTACCGGACACGTCCCGTGCTGCTAGGGCCGGTCACCTTCCTGAAACTCGCAAAAACGGCGGGCGCGGGCTTCGATCCTCTCTCGCTGCTGGACCGGCTTCTGCCCGTCTACACCGAAGTGCTCGGCGTGCTTGCGGAGGAGGGCGCCGAATGGGTCCAGCTCGACGAACCCTGTCTTGCGCTCGACCTCGATACGGCGGCCCGCGACGCCGTGCGGCAGACTTACGCGACATTTGCGGCCGCGCTGCCCGAACTGAAAATCATGCTGACGTCCTATTTCGGTGGCCTTGGCGACAATCTCAACACGGCAATGTCGCTGCCCGTCGCCGGACTTCACATCGATCTCGTTCGTGCGCCGAACCAGCTCGACGACGTGCTGAAGAAGGCGCCCAAGGGACTGGTTCTGTCGCTTGGCGTGGTCGATGGACGCAATGTCTGGCGTACGAATTTGCCGGAACTGCTCGATCGGCTGGAGCCGGTCGTCGCCAGGCGCGGCGCCAGCCAAATCGAGATCGCCCCGTCCTGTTCGCTTCTTCACGTCCCGATCGATCTCGATCAGGAAACCGGTCTCGACCCGGATCTGAAGGCGTGGCTCGCTTTCGCGATCCAGAAAATGGGCGAACTCGCGACCCTTGGCAAAGCTCTCGCCGGGGGGCGTGATTCGGTGCAGGAGATTCTGGCTGGGTCGGCGGCGGCTGCTGCCGCGCGCAAGGCTTCGCCAAAGGTGCACGCCGCCGCGGTGGCACAACGCGTCGCAACGGTGACGCCGGCGCTCGGCAGACGCATCAGCGCGTTTTCCGATCGTGCAAAGCTACAACACGCGCGCTTCAAGTTGCCCTCGTTCCCGACCACGACCATCGGCTCGTTTCCGCAAACGGCTGAGGTCAGAAATGCGCGGGCCGCGCATGCCAAAGGTACGCTCAGTGACGCCGCCTACCGGACGTTTCTGCAAAACCAGACCGCGCGCGCTGTGCGCTGGCAGGAGAGAATCGGCCTCGACGTGCTGGTGCACGGGGAATTCGAGCGCAACGATATGGTGCAGTATTTCGGCGAGCAGCTTTCCGGCTTCGCCTTCACCCGGCACGGATGGGTTCAATCCTACGGGTCCCGCTGCGTCCGCCCGCCGATCCTGTTTGGTGACGCTTCGCGCCCGAAGCCGATGACGGTCGAATGGTGGAAATATGCCCAGTCGCTGACGGCAAAGCCGGTGAAAGCGATGCTGACCGGCCCCGTCACCATCCTCAACTGGTCGTTCGTGCGCGATGATATTCCACGCAGCACCGCCTGTCGCCAGGTCGCGCTCGCCCTGCGCGACGAGGTGAGCGATCTCGAAGCCGCCGGCGCCGGCATGATCCAGATCGACGAAGCGGCACTTCGGGAGGGGCTGCCGTTGCGAAAATCCGAATGGAACGGCTATCTTGGCTGGGCCGTCGAGAGCTTCCGCATCTGCGCTGCGGGCGTGCGCGATGAGACGCAGATCCACACACATATGTGTTACTCGGAGTTCAACGACATCATCGATGCGATCGGCGCCATGGACGCCGACGTGATTTCGATCGAAACGTCGCGCTCCAGGATGGAATTGCTCGATGCATTCAAGACCTACAAATACCCCAACGAAATCGGTCCTGGCGTCTACGACATTCATTCGCCGCGCATTCCCGAAATCGGCGAGATGGTCGAACTGCTCGAGCTCGCCAGGCAACGGCTCTCCGACGCGCAGCTCTGGATCAATCCCGACTGCGGTCTGAAGACGCGCAGATGGGAGGAGGTCCGGCCCGCGCTGACGAACATGGTCGCGGCCGCTCGCGAGCTGCGGGCGTTTCGCTAGGCGTGGCTCGTCTTGCCGCTCTGCCTCCCTCTGCTCGGGGGGCTAAATGGTCATGCTCCTGCGGATGGTCGCTGCGTGCCTTTGTCATGCACGCAGCGGGGTAACCTCGCCTTCGCATGCCTATTCGGCGAGGCGCCGCGCGTTCGTAACTGACGCGCGACGGCGCACATTTCGTTGCCCGACGCCTCGATCAGGCGCGCCTGCGACTTTGCCCCGGTTCGGACGCCAGATATTCGTTGACTTGACCGGTTGATTTGTACATTTGTACAAATCAAATGGCCCGCCAATCCGACAGCAGTGACGCCACCGCGCGCAAGCCCAATATGCGCGAGGCGATCCTGTGCGCCGCGGAAGAGTTGTTCTCGACCAACGGATTTAATGCGGTGTCGGTGCGGGAAATTGCGCAGGCCGCCGGCGCCAATCCCGGCAGCGTGACCTATCATTTCAAGACCAAGGACGGGCTGCTGCTGGAGATCTACCGGCGTCATTGTGGACCGATGAACCGCAGGCGTTCGGAGTTGCTGGCTGCGGCGAAGCGGGTGCGCGACCTCCAGGACAGGCTGGAGGCGATCGTCCGTGCCTATGTGCTGCCCGCATTTTCTTCAGGCAGCGACCTCGCCGGTGGCGGCGCGCGTTTCACCAGGCTGCGCGCGGTCATGTCGGCGGAAGGAAACGAGGTCGCCGGCAAGATCATTGCGCAAACCTTCGACGACACCAGTCATGCCTTTATCGATGCGATCCACGAGAGCTTGCCGCACATTCCGCGCACCGAAATCGTCTGGCGCAGCCATTTTCTTCTGGGCTCGCTCTATTACACGTTGGTCACGCCTGAACGCGTCGCCCGCCTGTCGCGAGGCGACGCCGATGGTACGGACGCGGCCAATGCAATCGAGCAACTCGTGCGCGCAACCGTCGCGTCGTTTCAGGCCGCCGCACTTGATCGGCCGGCACCGTCCCGGCGTCGGGCCGCGGAGCCTGTCAAGACCTGAGGCTGTCCCATGAATGATGGCGGCCAACGCCAGCAGCAGCGTGGGCGCGGGTTAAGAAGCAGCCCGTGAACGAGGTTGCAGTTGCAGTGGAGGAGACCTTGTCATGAGCACGCTAACATCCCACGACGCGATGGCCATAGCAGCGCCCAAACAGATCGTCCGCGCCGGCCTTCTCGGAGGTCTGGTCGGAGGCGTCATCATCTGGATTTACGAAGCGGTGGTCTGGGTAGGGGTGCAGCACCTGATGCCGATGGCCGGCATTCCGCGCAATGCGACGGGATTGGTCTTCGGCAAGGGGGTCCAGGAATCGCTGGGAGCATTGGCCTACGTTGTCGGCACGGGAATTCACTTCTTCTTTTGCTTCGCCTGGGGCGTGCTGTTCGCTTTCATATGGCCGTATTTCCGCCGCCGCGGATATGAAGCAACCCTCGTGGCATTGTTCTTTGCCGTCATTCTCTGGATCGTCATGCATGTCGCGATCGCGATCGCCTCGAACGATCATCCGAACTACCTCGATCCGTTCGTGGTCATTGGCGGCTTCATGTCGCACTTCTTCTATGCGGTGCCGCTCGCATTGATCGTCAAGCAACGCTTGCGGTGAGGCAAAGGTACACCATGAATCCCGAGCCGATTCTTGATCTTGCCCATCTCGGCCATCTGGAATTGCTGACGCCGAAGCCGGACGAGAGCCTCAAATTCTTCGTCGACGTGATGGGCATGACCATCAGCGGCCGCAAGGGGGAGTCCGTCTACCTGCGCGGCTGGGACGATTACGAGCGCTATTCGCTCAAGCTGACCGCGTCAAAAACCTCGGGCATGGAACATATGGCGCTGCGGGCGCGAAGTCCGCAGGCGCTGGAACGGCGTGTCGCTGACCTGAAGGGGTCCGGATTCGAAATCGGCTGGACCGATGGCGATCTCGGGCACGGGCCCGCATTCCGCTGCCGCGATCCCGACGGCCATATTGTCGAACTCTATTACGAGACCGAGTGGTACGAGGCGCCGCCCGAGCTGAAGCCCGCCCTGAAGAACCAGGCGCAGCGCTTTCCGGCGCGCGGCGTCAATGTCCGCCGGCTCGATCATCTCAATTGCCTGGCGGTCGATATCAAGGCCAATCGCATCTTCTTCGAAAAATACCTGGGCTGCCGGTTGACCGAGCAGATCGTGCTCAACGACGGCACGGAAGCCGCGATGTGGATGACGATGACGAACAAGAGCTACGACTTCGCCTATTCGCGCGATCACTCCGGCACGCCGGGCCGTTTCCATCACGTCACCTACGCGCTCGACAGCCGCGAGGACATATTGCGGGCGGCTGATATTTTTCTGGAGAACGGCGTTTTCATCGAGACCGGTCCGCACAAGCACGCCATCCAGCAGACCTTCTTCCTCTATGTCTACGAACCCGGCGGCAACCGGGTCGAGGTCGCCAATGCCGGCGCCCGTCTCATTCTGGCGCCGGACTGGAAGCCGATCGTGTGGACCGAGGAGGAGCGCAAGAAAGGGCAGGCGTGGGGGCTGAAAACGATCGAGTCGTTCCACACCCACGGCACCCCGCCGGTTGCAGGTCACCAGGACGTGAACCCATAAATTCGGAGTGGTCGACGGACGTCCGCTTTGGTACGCATTCCAGACTCAAGTCGGACATCGCGTGAGGTTCGAAAAGTGCCAAGGGACGACATTCGCACACGTGTACGAATCGAAAAACGCCGACAACGGAGGCGGCCTATTCAGGCCTTGCCGTGCGTCAGTTCAAAGACCTTCTTCTGGTGGGCGACCGCTTCCTTCGCACCCGGCGTCTGGGTCAGCAGGTCGAGGTTGAGCTCGTCATCGTCGGTCACGCGAGCCATTGCCTCATCCACGTATTCAAGTCGCTTGGGATTGCGGCTAATTCGGATAGCCGCAAAGCTGAGACGCGTCAGCGTCGAGAGCGCGAACCAGGTCTTGCGGATGAGATCTGCAGCCAATCTAATCCTGAGGAAGAGTGAATTTTCACGCGGCAGCTCAGGCCGCCGCTCATCAGGATGGCGAAGCCGAAAGACACCGCTTTGCAGCGGGTGGACGCCCTCCAACGGCTGCATGGTTGAAAACTGATAGAGCAGCTTGACCAGACTGCTCATCTTGATGCCAGTGGCAGCGCCGCGCCGCAGCAACACCTCCATGTGATCCGGCGAGTAGTAGGCTGACCAGGCTTCATTATAGATGCCCTGCCATTCCCGATGCGACATTCGCGGATGCGCGGTGCAGACGTGTTCGAGGTCGTAATTGTTGAGGTCGGGATCCATCGCGATGCCGGATTTCCACAACGCCTGATGATCCTCCGAGCCCGGCAGCGGAGTGAGGCAAAAGAATTCGACGATATCGAGCGGCAGTTCGCGTTTGAGAATTTCGATATCCCTGCGGATCGATTCCGGCGTGTCGCCCGGGAAGCCAAGAATGTAGCCCGCAAGCGTCATGATGCCCTGGTCCTTCCAGGCCAGGAGCATCTTGCGATACTCGGTGATCTTGTTTTGCCGCTTCTTCGCCGCCATCAGGTTATCGGGGTTGATATTCTCGAGCCCGATAAATACCCGCGTTACGCCGGCGCGTTTGCACTTTTCGATGAAGTTCGGGATCTTATGGCATAGTGTATCGACCTGAACCAACAGGCCCAACGGAATGCCCTGGGTTTCCCGCAGCCAGATCAGCCGATCGAGAATGGCTTCCCAATTCCTGTTGCGGGCAAAATTGTCATCGGTGACAAAAAACCTGCTGATGCCCTGCGCCCAGTTGGTACGTACAAGCGACTCGATGTCGTCAGGCGAGCGGAAACGAGATTTGCGACCCTGTACGTTTATAATGGTGCAGAACGAACACTGGTAAGGGCAACCACGTCCGGCGTCGAAACTGGTGCTCAACCCGAGCGTCCGCTTGACGTTGGCGAGCGGCAGCAGCGGTACCGGCGTTTGCTCGATACCCGGCAAATCCTTGAGGTAATTGTAGATTGGCTGCAGACGACCGGCGGCGGCGTCTTGCAGCAACATATCGAAGCGGCCCTCCGCCTCGCCGGCGAAGATCGAAACCCCCATCTCACGGCAGGCGTCCAGTTCGACGGCTTTTCCATCGAGCATCGACAGGCAGCCAGAGACGTGAAATCCGCCGATGGCAACCGGGATATTGGCCTTGCGAAACCGGCAAGCGATGTCGAGCGCTCGAGGATACTGGTTGGACTGCACACCGACCAGAGCTACCAGGCCGAAGTTTTTGTTTTTCAAGAATTTCTGCAAGAGCCTGGGAACGTCGACGCGGGTATTGAATTCATCGATCGCCTCGATGTCGATATCGATATCTGCACCCAATGCTCCGCGCGCGGCGCTGTCGGCCGCAATGCCGTAGATGCTGGCGAGCGAATTCGACGGGACCATCGAACGCCACCACCGGATCACATAGCCATCATCGCCATAGTGTGACGGCTTGATCATCACAAGCTGGAAGCGACGCCTCGGAATGACTTTGGAGCCGTGCATCAGTTCCCTCCGCAACGAAAGTCACCTCTAACCAGCGTACTATCTGCCCACTAAGGATGTTTAATGGAATGCGGGCGGGCAGTCCAACGCCCTGGTTGACGCCTTTGGGTCATTAACGCCGTTTTGACCGCGCGCCCGTCACTTCCGGTCTACCCCGAACGACGGACATCATTGGACCGGCCCCGTTGGTCCGATTGATGCCAACAGGCGACATTCGCCGCGGCCGATTTAGGATGGTCTACTTCGGTTTGCGGATCAACTGGCTAGCTGCAGCAGTGATGGAGTGAGGAAAGTCTTGCATACGGGGGTGCTTATTTTGAAACTCCTGTCACTTCGGTTTTGACATTGACGCTGACCTCCATGCCAAGTTCGTCGTCGGCATCACCCCAATAGGTACCCGAGAGCGGAATCGCCTGTTGAGGGGTTCGCGCGACACCGACACGGATTAGATCGCGATTACCGACTATCCCGTTCGTCGGATCAAATTCGACCCAACCCGAGCCCGGTACATAAATTTGACACCAGGCGTGGGTTGACCCTCCTCCCAGCCGGAGGGGTCCATCGCGCGTCGGTACATAAATGTAGCCGGTCACAAATCGCGCCGCAAAACCTAACGAGCGCGCAGCCTCCATCATAAGGAGCGCGAAGTCCCTGCATGTGCCTTGCTGCGTTTCGAGAGTTTCGCGCGGCGTCTGGGTTCCGTGCGACGTCCGTCTCTTATATGAAAAGCTTTCGGATATCGCCTCATTGAGCGTCATAATAAGCTGGCCGGTTGGCTGGGACACGCCCGTCGCTACAAACCGTGATAGCCAAGCCTCTACCTCAGTATCTTGAGGATAGTGTCGACGAACATACGCACTTAGGTCAGGCAGTTCGTCGGCCGAATATGAAAACGGGTGCAACCGAGCGTAATCTTCGATTCTGAAATCAGGGGCATTCTCCGGCGTATGGTCGAGACGAATGGTGGACTCAAATTCCAGCACATCACTTCTCGTAGCGAAATCCACGAGTGTCACGCAGTTCCCGAACACGTCGTGTATCCATCTGACTTCCGCCGGAGCAGGTGTGACTATAAGCCGACAATCGAGCAAGCGCTGATCGAAGCTGTCGCGCGGTCG
>JBKQRS010000651.1:0-11629 GCA_052143915.1 Bradyrhizobium sp. | reverse complement strand
GCCGGTTGGCTCGCCGGGGAATATCCTTGATCGTCTGGTTTTCTTTGAGTGAAGCGAGCGGGAAATGGCGGAAGAGACCACGATAGGGACCAGGCCGGATAAGAATGCGCCGGCAGCGACCGCATTTCCGCGCTATGAGCAGACATTTCCGGCGCTGACGCCGCAGGAAATCGCGCGCATGCGCCGGTTCGGCGAGCAGCGCAATTACAAGCATGGCGAAATACTGTTCGAGACCGGCAAACCCGGTCCGGGCATGTTTATCGTGCTGTCCGGCCATGTGGCGATTACGCAGCGCGACGGCTTTGGCCGCGTCACGCCCATCATCGACCAGGGGCCCGGTCAGTTTCTCGCCGAGATCGGTCAACTCTCCGGCCGCATCGCGCTGGTCGATGGGCACGCCGAAGGCGACGTCGAAACGCTGCTGATTTCACCGGAGCGCCTGCGTGCGTTGCTGGTTGCGGAAGCCGATCTCGGCGAGCGCATCATGCGCGCGCTCATCCTTCGCCGCGTCAACTTGATCCGGGGCGGTGCCGGGGGGCCGGTGCTGATCGGTCCGTCGGACTCGGCCGGCGTCGTTCGTCTGCAGGGATTTCTGAGCCGCAACGGCTATCCACACCATCTGCTCGATCCGGTCGCCGATACCGATGCCGCCGAATTGATCGCGCGGTATTCGCCGTCGCAGGCCGATTGGCCCCTGGTCGTGGCGCCTGATGGCACCGTGCTTCGCAACCCGCGCGAAGCCGAGCTTGCACGCGCGATGGGCATGATACGCGAGCTACCCAAGGACAAGGTCTACGATGTCGCCGTGGTCGGCAGCGGCCCCGCCGGGTTGTCGACTGCGGTCTATGCCGCCTCCGAGGGGCTTGCGGTGGCGGTGTGCGATACGCGGGCGTTCGGCGGACAAGCCGGCGCCAGCGCGCGCATCGAGAACTACCTTGGCTTTCCGACCGGAATTTCCGGGCATGCGCTCACCGCCCGGGCCTTCAACCAGGCCCAGAAGTTCGGCGCCGAAATGATGATTCCGGTTGAGGTGAAGTCGCTCGACTGCGCATACGAAGAGGGAGCATTCGGCCTCAAACTCGATAATGGCGACGTGTTGCGTGCGCGGTCGGTGGTGGTCGCAAGCGGCGCGCGTTATCGGCGGCCCGAGATCGAAAACCTCGCGGACTTCGAAGGTCGCGGCGTCTGGTACTGGGCCTCGCCGATCGAGGCGCGGCTGTGCGCCGAACAGGAGGTCATCCTGGTCGGCGGCGGCAACTCCGCCGGGCAGGCCGCGGTTTTCCTGTCGGGCCACGCCCGCAAGGTTCACATGGTGATCCGCGGCGGCGGCCTCGGCGCCAGCATGTCGCGCTACCTGATCGAGCGCATCGAGGCGGCGCCGAATATCGAGCTGATGTTCAACGCCGAGGTTGTCGGGCTTGAAGGCGCGAATGACGGCTCGCTTGAGCGCGTGCGCTGGCGCAGCCGTCTGTCGGCTGAAGAAAGCTCCTTCGACGTCCGCAATCTCTTCCTGTTCGTCGGCGCCGATCCGGCCACCGGCTGGCTCGACGGCTGCGGCGTATTGGTCGACCGCGCAGGTTTTGTGGTGACCGGCGCGCAAGACAAAGAGAGCGAAGGGCGGCAGGCCACGGCGCTGGAAACGTCGGTGCCCGGCGTTTTCGCCGTCGGCGATGTCCGCTCGGGATCGGTCAAGCGGGTCGGCGGCGCGATCGGCGAGGGCGCGCAGGTGGTTGCCGCGCTGCACGGCTTTCTCGGCGATACCGCGAAACCGGCGCTGTAGCGGTCGATTGCCGAACGACTGTCGCCAGTTTGTGACAGCTTAGCGAACAGTCAAAGATGACACCCGTCATGGATCGGCGGCGGCATGCCCAAATTGCAGCCAATGCACTCCGCAACTGTGGTAATTTCGAATGGGCGGTCGTAGCATTTGCCCGGATCTAAAAGGGGGAGCGTGTCATGATCCTGGGTATGAGCCTGTCTGCCTTCACGATGCTGCACGTCATCATCAGCCTGATCGGAATCGTTTCGGGCCTTGTCGTCTTGTACGGGCTTTTCGGCTCCAACCGGATGCCCGGTCTGACCGCGCTGTTCCTGCTTACGACGATACTGACCAGCGTCACCGGCTTTCTGTTTCCGTTTGAGAAGCTGTTGCCGTCGCACATGGTCGGCATCCTGTCGCTGGTGCTGCTGGCGATCGCATGTATCGCGCTCTATGCGATGAATCTCGCCGGCGCGTGGCGATGGATCTATGTGGTGACCGCGATGGCCGCGCTTTATTTCAACGTTTTCGTGCTGGTGATCCAGAGCTTCCTGAAGATAGGCCCGCTGCATGAGCTGGCGCCGAGCGTGCCGCCCAGCGAGCCGCCCTTCGCCGTCGTCCAGGGCATCGTGCTCGTGTTCTTCGTCGTCGCGATCTTCGCTGCCGTGCGGCGATTCCGGCCGGCGTGACGTCCAACCGGATGAAAGTCATTCTGTTCGGTGCAACCGGAATGGTCGGGCAGGGTAGCTTGCGCGAATGCCTGCTCGATCCCGGGATCGAAAGCGTGCTCGCGGTCGGGCGCAGCCCAATCGCGCAGCGACACCCGAAGCTGCGCGAAATCCTGCACGACAATTTCCTGGACTATTCGGCGATCGAATCTCAGTTGACGGAATACGACGCCTGCTTCTTCTGTCTCGGCGTCTCGTCGGTCGGGGTCAGCGAGGAACGCTACCGGCATTTGACCTACGACATCACGCTTGCCGCGGCGACGGTCTTGGCAAGGCTCAATCCGCAAATGGTGTTCGTCTATGTCACGGGGCAGGGCACGGATTCCACGGAGCAGGGCCGGCTGATGTGGGCGCGGGTCAAGGGCAAGACCGAGAACGATCTGCTCAAGCTGCCGTTCAGGGCGGCCTACATGTTTCGTCCCGCCGCGATCCAGCCGCTGCACGGCATCAGGTCGAAGACGGCCTGGATTCAGGCGGTCTATGTCGCCGCCGCGCCGCTGTTGTCGCTGCTCCATCGCGTGGCGCCGAAATACGTGACCACGACCGAACAGATCGGCCGCGCCATGATCAAGGTGGCGCGGGACGGCTATCCAAGGCCGGTGCTTGAAAACGCAGATATCAATCGCCTTTAACCATCATCCCCATCAAATCGCCGCAAATTTCAAAGCTTTTGCCATGGGGGCCGCATTCGCCCTATACTTTGCGCATAGCAAAAAGTGGATTTTCGCATGGATCGCATTCGCATCGTCGGCGGCAACAAGCTCAACGGCACCATTCCGATCTCGGGCGCGAAAAATGCAGCGCTGCCGCTGATGATCGCGGGCCTGTTGTCCGAAGAGACGCTGATCCTCGACAACGTTCCGCGGCTGGCCGACGTCGCCCAGCTGCAGCGCATTCTCGGCAATCACGGCGTCGACATCACCTCGGTGGGAAAGCGATCCGGCGATCATGAATACCAGGGCCAGACCCTGCACATTTCGGCGGCCAACATCATCGACACCACCGCGCCCTATGAGCTGGTGTCGCGGATGCGCGCCAGCTTCTGGGTGATCGCGCCGCTGCTGGCGCGGATGCACGAGGCCAAGGTGTCGCTGCCCGGCGGCTGCGCCATCGGGACCCGGCCAGTCGATCTCCTGATCATGGCGCTGGAGAAACTCGGCGCCGAGATCACCATCGACGGCGGCTACGTGATCGCAAAGGCGCCGGGCGGCCTGAAGGGCGCTACCATCGACTTTCCCAAGGTGACGGTCAGCGGCACCCATGTCGCGGTCATGGCGGCGACCTTGGCCAGGGGCACCACTATCATCACCAACGCCGCCTGTGAGCCGGAAGTTCAGGACGTCGCCGACTGCCTGAACAAGATGGGCGCGCGCGTCTCCGGCGCCGGCACGCCCCGCATCGTCATCGAAGGCGTGAGCCGGCTTCACGGCGCGCGGCACACCGTGCTTCCCGACCGAATCGAGACCGGCACCTATGCGATGGCGGTAGCGATGACCGGCGGCGACGTTCAGCTGTCAGGCGCGCGCCCGGAATTGCTGCAATCGGCGCTCGACGTGCTGACGCAGGCCGGCGCCGTCGTGACGGTAAACAACGAAGGCATCCGCGTCGCCCGCAATGGCGCGGGCATCGAGCCGGTGACGGTGTCGACCGCGCCGTTTCCGGGCTTCCCCACCGATCTGCAGGCGCAATTGATGGCGCTGATGATTTGCGCCAAGGGCTCCTCGCATATCACCGAGACGATCTTCGAGAATCGCTTCATGCATGTACAGGAACTGGCGCGGTTCGGCGCGCGGATCCATCTCGACGGCGAGACCGCCACCATCCATGGCATCGCGAAACTGCGCGGGGCGCCGGTGATGGCGACCGATCTGCGCGCGTCGGTGTCATTGGTGATTGCCGGCCTTGCCGCCGAAGGCGAGACCATGGTCAACCGCGTCTACCATCTCGACCGCGGGTTTGAGCGGCTCGAGGAGAAGCTTTCCGCGTGCGGCGCTTCGATCGAGCGAATCAGCGATTGAGCGTCGGCGATTGATCTTGGCGCGTATTCCGCACGCGCAAAATCGAGGTAATGCGGTGACGGCCCGACTCAAATTGATAGCGCTTGATGCCGAGGACCTCGCCGTCATTTCCGCGCATGTGCAGGACGCCCGCGTGCAAACCTCCGACGTCATCTGGCGGCAAGGCGAAAAGCGGCTGGTGATCGGCATGAGCCGGCTGGATTGGGAACAGACGCTGGCGGGGGAAACCTCGCCGCGCCGCCTGATCGCGGCGCTGCGCTTCGACCGCGTGTTGTCGTGCAAGTCGCGCAATATCAATCTTGAGGCGCCGGAAGCGGGACTGGAGCTGCTGGGGATTGAATTTCACCCCGGCGAGGCGCCCGGCGGCAGCGCGGTGCTGATGTTCAGCCGTGGCGAGGCGTTGCGGCTGGACGTCGAATGTCTGGAATGCGAGCTGTCCGATCTCGGCGTGGACGAGCTGGGCGCCGGTGATCCCGGCGAAAGCGCACAACCGCCGGGGCGGGGCGCCTGAGCCAAGCGTCATTCCGGGTCCGGTGCTGGCGCATCATCCCGGAATCACGGAAGGCGCGCCTTCAGGGTTGACGTCGATTTGCCGCCGCGCCATTGAGCAGAGGGCCCTTATTTCAGGATCTTCCGCCGGAAAGCCACCATGCCTGTTCGATTAGACAGAAGCAGCGCCGACTTCACCAGGCGATTCGGTGATTTCCTTGCGATGAAGCGCGAGGTATCCGCCGATATCGAGGCCGCCACCCGCCTCATTGTCGATGACGTGGCCAAACGCGGCGACCTGGCGCTGATCGAAGCGACACGCAAGTTCGACCGGCTCGATCTCGTTCCCTCGCGCTTGCGCGTGACGCCTGAGGAGATCGATGCGGCGGTCAAGGCTTGCGACCCGGCGACGCTCGAGGCGCTCGAATTCGCCCGCGACCGGATCGACAATTTCCACGCCCGGCAATTGCCGAAGGATGAGCGCTTCACCGATGCGCTGGGCGTCGAACTCGGCTGGCGCTGGAGCGCCATCGAATCGGTCGGCCTCTACGTTCCCGGCGGCACCGCCGCCTATCCGTCGTCGGTGCTGATGAATGCGGTGCCGGCCAAGGTCGCCGGCGTCGGCCGTGTGGTGATGGTGGTGCCATCGCCGGACGGCAGGCTCAATCCGCTGGTGCTGGCGGCAGCGCATCTCGGCGGCGTATCCGAAATCTATCGTGTCGGCGGCGCGCAGGCGGTGGCGGCGCTCGCCTATGGCACCGCGACCATCGCGCCGGTTGCCAAGATCGTCGGCCCCGGCAACGCCTATGTCGCGGCCGCCAAGCGGCTGGTGTTCGGCAAGGTCGGCATCGACATGATCGCCGGCCCCTCGGAGGTGCTTGTCATCGCAGATCGCACCGGCAATGCCGGCTGGATCGCCGCCGATCTGCTGGCGCAGGCCGAACACGACGTCAACGCCCAGTCGATCCTGATCACCGACGATGCGGCGCTCGCGGCCGACGTCGAGCGCGCGGTCGAGGCACAACTCGCAACCTTGCCGCGCGCCGGTATCGCGCGGGCCTCGTGGAACGACTTTGGCGCTGTCATCCTGGTCAAGAATATCGGCGAGTCGATAAGCCTCGCGAATGCGATTGCGGCCGAGCATCTGGAAATCATGACGGCGGATCCGGAAGCGCTCTCGACGCAAATCCGCAACGCCGGCGCGATCTTCCTCGGGCCCCACACGCCCGAAGCGATCGGCGATTATGTCGGCGGCTCCAACCATGTGCTGCCGACGGCGCGATCGGCGCGGTTCTCGTCCGGCCTCGGGGTGCTCGACTTCATGAAGCGAACCTCGATGCTGAAATGCGGACCGGACCAGCTGCGCATCCTGGGACCGGCGGCAATGACGCTGGGCAAGGCCGAAGGCCTCGACGCCCATGCGCGCTCGGTCGGACTGCGCCTCAATCTGTCATGACCAACCCGCCCCCAGAGGATGATTCGAAAAACCGCATCGTCGCGGTGACGCTCGATGAGGAATCGATCGGGCGTTCCGGTCCCGACATCGAACACGAGCGCGCGATCGCCATCTACGACCTGATCGAGCAGAATTTGTTCGCGCCGGAAGGCGCCAATAACGGGCCGTTTACGCTGCACATCAGCATCACCGGCAACCGGCTCGTGTTCGATATCCGCCGTGAGGACGGCACGCCTGTCGTGGCGCATCTGTTGTCGCTGACGCCGTTCCGGCGGATCGTGAAGGACTACTTCATGATCTGCGACAGCTACTATCAGGCGATCCGCACCGCGACCCCCGACAGGATCGAGGCCATCGACATGGGCCGCCGCGGCATCCATGACGAAGGCTCGCGCACCCTGCAGGAGCGGCTGAAAGGCAAGGTGCGGGTCGATTTCGAAACTGCCCGCCGGCTGTTCACGCTGATCTGCGTGCTGCATTGGAAGGGTTAGATTTCGATGCAGGCGCCACGCGCGCGCACCCCGCAAGCCGTGCTGTTCGCATGTGGCTTGAACAGTGTGCGTTCGCCGATGGCCGAAAGCCTGCTGCAGCAGATGTTTCCGCACGCGCTTTATGTGAAATCCGCAGGCGTCAAGAAGGGCGAGCTCGATCCGTTCGCGGTCGCCGTCATGGCCGAACTCGGCCAGGATATCTCCAGCCACAAGCCGATGACGTTCGAGGAACTGGACGATTGGGAAGGGCTCAATTTCGACCTCATCATCACGCTGTCGCCCGAGGCGCACCACAGGGCGCTGGAACTGACGCGGACGCTCGCGGCCGATGTGGAATACTGGCCGACGCACGATCCCACGGGTGCCGAAGGTAGCCGCGAGCAGAAACTGCAAGCCTATCGCGAGGTCTGCGACGGGCTGCTGCTGCGCATCCGCAAGCGGTTTTCGAAGGTGGGTGCGGCGAGCGGCTGACAGGCTACAGGCGTCGTTTCCGGGCGAGGATCCCGGCACGGGCGGATCGCGCTCGATGCGGCTTCATGACGATGAGATGTCAGCGCGGCCGGATGCTGTTTCTGCAATGGCCGCCGGTGGTTACGCGGCCCCGCGGGCGCGGCTGCGACAATGAATGCGTGGTTGTCTCGGTGAGTACCTTCCGATAGGTTCCGCGCGCATTCCGCGTCCCGAATCTCTCCCGCCGGCAATAAATCCGCATGCTAGGCCGTCCCAAACTGGTTCTTGCCTCTGGTTCGCCGCGACGTTTGAGCCTGCTCAACCAGGCCGGCATCGAACCCGACGCGTTGCGACCCGCCGATGTCGACGAGACCCCGAAGCGGGGCGAGTTGCCGCGCGCCTGCGCCAACCGGCTCGCCCGCGCCAAGGCCGATGCCGCGCTCAAATCGGTGCAGCTCGATGACGAATTGCGCGGGGCCTTTATCCTGGCCGCCGACACGGTGGTCGCGGTCGGCCGCCGCATCCTGCCGAAGGCCAATCTGGTCGATGAGGCCTCGCAATGCCTGCGGCTGTTGTCGGGGCGCAACCATCGGGTCTATACCGCGATCTGCCTGGTGACGCCCAAAGAGACGTTTCGCCAGCGCCTGATCGAGACGCGCGTGCGCTTCAAGCGGTTGAGCGAGGACGACATCCAAGCCTATATCGGCTCCGGCGAATGGCGCGGCAAGGCCGGCGGCTATGCTGTCCAGGGCATCGCCGGATCGTTTGTGGTCAAGATGGTCGGCTCCTACACGAATATCGTCGGTTTGCCGCTGTATGAGTCGGTCACCTTGCTCGGCGGCGAAGGATTTCCGATTCGCTTTGGCTGGTTGAATGCCAGTTAAGCCGCCGCCAGCCGGTGCCGGCTCGGACAAGGCAGGCGCGAAGCCTTGTCCGATCTGCGGCAAGCCGCCCACCGAGGCCTCCCGGCCATTCTGTTCGGAGCGCTGCCGCGATGTCGACCTGAACCGCTGGCTATCGAATTCCTACGCCATCTCCGGCCGCAAGGACGAGGACGAAGACGCCGATTAGGAATATTCCTGTTTTTTCAGGTGGTTAGCCTCACATTGAGGGATCTTCCGGCGTCGCCCTTCGGGCTATGCCGGACACGCTTCGCCTTCGGCTATCGGCATGGCTGCGCCACGCGTAGCCGAAGGCGAAGCGTGGTGGACAGGGCCCGCCGGCCTGACTATAAACCGCCGCTCCCAAGCCCTGTGTGGCTGGAAGTGCCCAGGTAGCTCAGTTGGTAGAGCATGCGACTGAAAATCGCAGTGTCGGTGGTTCGATCCCGCCCCTGGGCACCATTAGCGTTCCTCACTGACGCCAATGACGTCTTATTCTGACGTAAAATCAATATCTTAGGTTACTCGCTGTCACCCATGGCGAACCCCGACCGCGCGGCAACGTGCGCCCGCATAGGGCGGTCGATACAAGCTCTCCGGACGGTGCCGGGCTGCAACTGCTCGTTCAACCGGTTACCGATTCGGCGGCAAACATGTTTCCCGAAGTGTCGCCCGCATCCGACTCGCTCAGAATGAGACGATGCGAGCAAGCTATTAGCGACATGGCGGACGTCCGCGCAGCATTTGATCGCGAAGGAATGAGATTCGAGACCCGCGTAGATTTCGCGATTTCGGTATCGAAACTGTCTGCCGGCGAATATGCCGTGGCTGATGCCATCATACGCGTTTACCCGAACGGCGTTGGTGGAGATTCGCTGACGCCTCTTCGGGCCGACCGGGCGAGGTGAGGACGTTGCCGGTATTGTTGAGAGATGTCCCCGTTTCGGAAAAAATGCGCTCCTGCTTCCGCAGCAGCGTTTTGAGTTTCGCGGCGTGCGATGCATTTTCAATTTGGCATGAAGGTGAAACGCTGGCCGCGCGCGCTTGGCCGCGATGCAACAATCAGGAAGCACTTGTCGAAGCCGGCGACCGCGCGAGCCTTCGCAGTGAAAGCCCGTTTCAAGGGCGCAAGATTCGCCGCCGATCGCTCGTTGTTGTTGCAGGTCGTTGACGTTGACAGGGAATCACGCCACTCTCATGCACGCTCGTGATTAAAAGCTAGGCAGGGAGTTCTGCGGAGCGATGAGCAAAGAAACTCAACGCTCGTCTGATCGTGATCGGATCGATTGGGACGGCGCCGCGGCAGATGCGCTGGAACTTGCGCGCCAGATGGCCCCGGGTCCCGAGCGGAATGAAGCCCTCAAATTGGCAAGCTCGCTTCGTTGCACCGCTGACGAGCGGGGGGTGGTCTTTGCCAAGCGCGGCAGGCCACGCAAGTAGACGCTGGCTGCTGGTTGCCGAGATTTTTCGCAGGGCGCGCGCGAGCGAACTGCGAATGGCTTTTCAGATCACTGCTCTTTTGGATTGTCTCACCCGAAAAATCGATGATCTTCGACTGGTCAACCGGATCGGATGGTGCCGCTTCGGCTCCCTTGTCATGTGACGACCAAGTGACGACCAAGAAGACCAAAAGGAGTGGCGCTCGAGCGCCTTTGCAGTTTTTTATTTGCAGGTCTTTGGCCCGATCGTGATCACACGGGAGCACTCGTGCCGGAGGCATTTTACGCAACTGCGAGATGATTTCTCCGGAAAAGACATAAAGTCACGCATTTCTTGCCCGAGCAGGCGCGGCGCGTCGCGCCGGACGCCTTCGGACAGAACGGGGACGATGCAGCGAATTTCACGGAACCCACTGACCGGCCGCTAAAATTTATATTAGTTGCCGCGGTGCGACACGGTCACCATGATCTTGGCGGTGTGTTGGCTTCGTGCGATCGCGGCGCCCAGATTTGCCGGCACCACCGATCTTGGATGGCTCCAGGAAGGATCCCAAGTGACTGCCATGAAGGTATCCGGCCTGAGCTTGCTGGGGGTACTGAGTCCCTCGTCGAGATCGATGAATGCTGCTAGCATATCACTTGGTTTTCGTTCGGCCGGTTCGACATCGTTCGGGTGCGGGGAAGCCAATTCGTTCAAAACGGATATGCCGTGAGCATAGACCTTCAGAGTAACGCCATGGCGCCAATGCCCTACTCTCCCGAGCGGGACCGTTTCGGATTCTGGAACTTGAGGTCCCCCATGGGGTTTGCTGATTTGGGGTTTGCTGATTTCGCACGGAAGCGGCGGGCTGCGAATATCGCATCGATGATCTCGGTTGGCCCGATGGAGGTTGGCGCGGGGTTGCGTAGGCCCGTCGACATCCTTCCGGAAATCGATATTCCGGTCGATTTTTAGGAGGATAGCGGCGTGTGGATCGTTCTGACCGCGCTCCGGCGTCCCTATACGTTTGTCGTTTTTTCGCTGCTGATAGCGATATTCGGCGTGCTCGCTTCGCTGCGGACCCCGACCGATATTTTTCCGAACATCAATGTGCCGGTGGTCAGCGTGGTGTGGACTTACACCGGGTTGTTGCCGAACGACATGTCGGGCCGCGTCATCTATTACTATGAGCGCACCCTGAGCGCCCAGGTCGGCGACATCGAACATATCGAGTCGCAGTCGCTGAGCGGTTATGGCGTGGTCAAGATCTTCTTCCAGAAGGGCGTCAATATCCGCACGGCGCTGGCACAGGTGACGGCGGCATCGCAGACCGTGCTGAAGCTGCTGCCGCCCGGCATCACGCCGCCCTACGTCCTGAGCTACAACGCGGCGACCGTCCCGATCCTGCAGCTTGCGCTGTCGAGCCAGACGCTGCCCGAGATGAAGCTGTTCGATCTCGGACAGAACTTCATCCGGCCGCAGCTCGCCACCGTCCAGGGGGCGGCGGTGCCTTCGCCCTATGGCGGCAGGATTCTGCAGGTGCAGGTCGATCTCGATCAGCAGGCGATGCAGGCGCATGGCGTCTCGGCCGAGGATGTCGTCAACGCCGTCTCCGCGCAGAACCTCATTCTGCCGGCCGGCGACCAGAAGATCGGCAAGTTCGACTGGAACGTCTCCCTCAACGCCAGCCCCGTGATGCTCGACAAGATCAATGACCTGCCGGTGAAGAAGGTCAACGGCGCGGTCATCTTCGTGCATGACGTTGCCTTCGTCCATCAGGGCTCGCCGCCACAGGCCAACATGGTCCGGGTCAACGGCGCGCGCGCGGTGCTGATGACCATCCTCAAGGCTGGATCGGCGTCGACCCTCAACGTCATCGACGGCATCAAATCGCTGCTGCCACGCGTCGAGGAGAGCCTGCCGAGCGGGTTCGGCTTG
>JBKQRS010000650.1:0-52638 GCA_052143915.1 Bradyrhizobium sp. | reverse complement strand
ATCAAGTCCGCCGACGACATCCTCGCTTCCATCGAACGCGTCTGCCGCTACAATACTCAAGCCCAAATATCGTAATGTTGCGAATTTCTGGTTCAGGACACTAGGCCGGAATGGTGAATGGTAGGCTGCGCAACGCGGACCCCGTGATGTTTTCCGCGAACGCGCTGACGGTACGCGCGGGGGGTGATTAGTTAGCGCGGTTCGTCAAACCGGCGGCTGGCACCTGCGACCTCTGCGTCCCGAACCCAGTTATCGCACCGCGCAGCTCTGAAAAGTCTAGCTTTTTGTCACTATTCGCACTCGAACATCCCCGTTCGTTCGTGCTGTAGCCGGGGTTATTCTGGGGTTGATTGGTGAAAAATATGCAGGCCGGAAATGGCTCCCACCCGTAGAAATGAAGCAGCCGCGTTTGTCAGAATGAAATCCAATGCTCGCGGCTAACCCTCCGAAAATATTGGAGCGGGTGAAGACGAGTCGACCCCTCGTATTCAGCTTGGAAGTCTCCGGATTTCCGCAATGTTTTCAAGAGCCGTTCTGACATTTCGTAGCTTTCTGGGCGATTGAGATCACTACGGAATTTCTCTTTGTCAGAATGGCGACCACCACCTAAGCACGCTTTCTTTGCTGCTCAGTATTTGTAGTGCACAAAGATCCCACTCGATACCCCACTTGCACGTTTGGTCACGGCTGGTCCCGCATTCGGGGTGATCGAGAGTACCGGCTGTATTTTGGAACGAATGCCGTCGGGGTAACTTGGCTATGCACTGCCGGATGGCGGGCCGCCCCTGGCATCCGATGAAAGATGGGCCCAGTTGCCCCCGCGCTGGGGCCGTTTCTTTGACAATCGCGGCTGGGAATTCCCCGCCCTGACATACCCGAAGATTGACTCGCTATCGGCGCGGATTAGGCGCGTACCGCACCACGCCCTTGCCGGCGTAGCTTGTGGTGACTTGAGAGAACTCGCCCTCAAAGGTGGCGGCGGCGGACCAGCGGTTCAGCCATTTGTTCGCGGCGGAGGCGGTGACGAGCGCGGAGTCGCTTGCCGGCGCGGCGCCGTTGACGACGAAGCAAGCGCCCGGCAGCGTCTGGAACGTCGCGGTGATATTGCGGTCGGGATTGAAATCATGCGCCCGGGCGAAGCGGCCGCGCAGCGTGAATGGGGCTGCGCATTCCGCCGGTAGAACGCACCCCTTAACATCCGAGGAACTCGCGGACGCACGGCGCACGCGCTTGACGGTCGTTTCCTCAACCGGCGGCCGGAGTATCGGACTGTGTTGAACGCATCATCGGCCGTCGCCAAACGTCTTTGCTCTAAAGGCTATCGCGCCGCAACATGAAAAAGCCGCGGATCAAACTATTGTATGTCCCTGCTCATTGCTGAAATTGTCAACCGACGGCAGCTTCATGTCACTCTATGTCTGTAAAATCCAGGGAGAGAGATAAATAAAATGTGCGCAGGTGACGACAAAACGTGTCCGGAATTCGAATTGCACCACCGAAAACTCAAAGAACTGCTCGATCTAGAACGCCGGTCGTTTCTGAAGTCTAGCTTCGCCGCGGCTGGAGGCGCGGCGGCGATGACCGCGGGCGGCATTTCTCTGGTGACGCCGCAGATGGCGGCTGCCGCCGAGAAGAACCAACCGGCCAAGCGGTCCTATCACCACCTGCCCGCGAATGCCGATACAGTGCATTGGGGCTACTTCAGCAAGCAGCTGAAACCGCAGGTCGAGATCGATTCTGGTGACTTCATCACCATTGAGGCATTGACCCACCATGCCAATGACGATGCCGAGCGCATGGTGAAGGGCGATCCTGGCGCCGAAAGCGTATTCCTGTGGACCAAGGAAAAGAAGGGCGTCAACCGGCGCGGCGCCGGACCGATGGATGCCTCGCTGTTCGGGCGTGGCGCCGGCGAGGGCCTTGGCGTGCACATCTGCACCGGCCCGGTCTATGTGCGCGGCGCCCAGGAGGGCGACGTGATCGAGTTGCGTATTATCGACGTCGCATTCCGGCCTTCCGCCAATCCGAGTTATCCCGGAAAGGCTTTCGGCAGCAACGCGGCTGCATGGTGGGGGTTCCAGTATAAGGACCTGCTCACCGAGCCCAAGCCGCGCGAAGTGGTCACGATCTACGAGGTCGACGCCACGGGTGAACGCAACTGGGCGAAAGCCGTTTACAATTTCAGATGGACTCCCCAGACCGACCCTTCCGGCGTATTGCACAAAACCATCGACTACCCCGGCGTTCCGGTCGACCACTCCACGATCAAGGAGAACCACGGCATTCTGAAGAACGTGCGCATTCCGATACGTCCGCATTTCGGCGTTATCGGTCTCGCGCCCAAGGAAGCCGATATCGTCGACTCGATTCCGCCGAGCTATACCGGCGGCAACATCGATAATTGGCGGATCGGCAAGGGCGCCACGATGTATTATCCGGTTGCGGTCGAAGGCGGCCTATTATCGGTTGGCGACTCGCACGCTACGCAGGGAGATTCGGAGCTGTGCGGTACGGCAATTGAATGCTCGCTGAACGGCACCTTCCAGATCATCCTGCACAAGAAAGCCGACCTCGCCGGTACGGCTCTCGAAGCTCTCGACTATCCGATGCTGGAAACCAAGGACGAGTGGCTGGTACACGGCTTCAGCTTCGCCAATTATCTCAGCGAACTTGGGGACAAGGCGCAGTCGGAGATCTACTCGAAATCGTCGGTTGACCTTGCCTTGCGCGATGCGTTCCGCAAGATGCGCAAATTCCTGATGACGACCAAGAAGCTGACCGAAGATGAGGCCATCTCCCTAATTACGATTGGCGTTGACTTCGGCATCACCCAGGTGGTTGACGGTAATTGGGGCGTTCACGCGGTCATCAAGAAGGATATCTTCGCTGGCGGCGAGACCTGATCCATAACACCCGACGCGGTCGGTTCCGGCAGGAGCCTGGCCGCGTCCGGCCGCCATTTCGGGGCAACCGCGCTGATTTCCGAAACGGGTCAATTTCGACCGAATTGGGCTGTCCGCGCCGGGTCCGGTTTACCCCCGTTAGCGACCGAACTGCGGACATCGCTGGTGGTTCGGTTCGTGCCACTTTCGGACTCATGCACTGCGGGATCACCTCGTCGGCATGCGCGGGAAATGCTGCGCATCGGCTATCTCGACGAGGCGGCGCCGGCGGAGTTCCTCGACGCCCGCGTCGAGGAGCTTGCGCGCATCATCGCGTCGAACGCACCGATCGCGATGCACGGCATGAAGCACGCTCAACGAGATCGCGCGCAACAAGCTCGACGAAGCCCCCGCCGACCGCGGCACCGCGAGAGCCTGCACGGCGACAAAGTGCGGGAAGGCGGCGCCGCCCTTGCACAGAAGCGATCGCGGCGGTTTTGAGGCGCGGGTCACTGTGTGTATCGAAAATTTAAACCCGGACGTAGTGATGGTGAAGCCCGCCGAGGATTGGGTGTGAACGAATGATTCCGGTCCGATGAATCGGACGAGAAATCGGCGCATCCTTGTGCAAAGACCGATGCGTTCTGACGCCGTTGTAGTAATCGGCATAGGAATTCAGAATCCGGCGCAGATGTGCCTCGCCCGAGACAATGATGTGGTCCAAACACTCGCGCCGGATCGATCCAATCAGCCGTTCGGCAAAGCTATTCTGCCAAGGTGAGGCCGGTGCAATCGGTTTGTCCCGAATGCCCATGGCGCGCAATCGGCGTGTGACGACGGTGCCATAGATCCGATCGCGGTCACGGATCATGTAACCCGGAGCACCGTCCCAAGGAAAGGCCTCGGTGATCTGGCGTGTGATCCACTCCGCCGACGGGTTGGTTGTGACGTTGATCCAGACGATATCTCTGCGATCAAGCCGTACAATCACGAAGCCATACAGCAGTTTGAAGCCGATGGTCGGCACCACGAACAAATCCATGGCGGCAATGTCCGGAGCGTGGTTTCGCAGAAAGGTCTGCCATCCCTGACTTGGAGGCCCGCGTCGCTTGACCATGTATTTGGCGACGGTTGATTGAGCGACGCTAAACCCAAGCTTGAGCAGTTCGCCGTGGATGCGCGGCGCACCCCAAAGCTGGTTCTCCGTGCTCATCTGCCGGATCAGCGCGCGCAGTTCTATCTCGATTTGCGGGCGCCCTCCCCGCGAGCTCGATTTCCAACGCCAATAGCGGCGAAAGCCGACCCGATGCCACCGCACCAGCGTTTCAGGTTGGACAATCGTAACGACCTTCGGGATTGATGGAAACCATCGATACATCTGGACGAGGAACCAGCGGCCGTTGTTAGTGAGCTGGGCTCGGCCCCTCACCTTGCGCCGCAAGACGATCAGCTGATGTCGGAGCACCGCATTCTCCGCCTCAAGCCGAATCTTCGACTTGAACGGCGAGGCCAGCACGGCCAGAACGAAGCAGATCAGCGCCACCATTGCGCCAACTTAGCCGATTCTATCGCTCGATAAACTGAGATAGGGTTTTCGGTACACACAGCTGGCGCGCGGGCTGCACCTGCCGTCCTACGTTCTTCCCGCCGTCAGCGATATTCTGGCCGGCGTCTGGTCCAAGCGCGTCCCACTCGGCGAGGCGGCAGGCTATACCCTGTTCGAAGCCCTGGTCGGCTACGGCCTCGGCTGTCTCATCGGCATCGGCCTTGCCGTCTCAATCACGATGCTGCCGGTGTTGCGCGGCGTTGTCGTGCCCACAGCGACGGCCATCAACTCGGTGCCCGTGGTCGGCTATTCACCGCTGATCCTGCTCTGGTTCGGCATCGGTGTTGCGTCCAAGATCGTGATGGTGGCGATGGCCGTGAGTTTCACGGTCTTTTTGACGACGCTCGCCGGCCTCAACCGTGTCGATCGGCGCGCGGTCGATCTCATGCGCAGCTTCGGCGCCGGCCGGCTCAGCCTTCTGTGGCGACTAAGCCTGCCGACCGCCTTGCCGCTGCTACTGGCTGGGATGCGCGTCTCAACCGTGCGCAGCGTCATCGTTGCGATCATCACCGAGATGCTCGGCGCCTATGGCGGGCTGGGCTGGGTGATCTACCAGGCCGTGCTGCAGATCGATTTCGTGCAGGTCTGGTCCGCGATCTTCGTCGCGTCGGCGGCGAGCCTGAGCTTCTTCGGCCTGATTGGCTTCCTCGAACGCAAGATCCTGTTTTGGACATGATCCAATGAAACGACAGATGCATCTCGGCCTGTTTATCCTTGGCACCGGCAGCCATGTCGCCGGCTGGCGCTATCCCGGCGCGGTGGACTCCTTTCAGGACTTTCCCGCGATCCAGGAGATCGGCCGCACCGCCGAGCGCGGCAAATTCGACCTGATCTTCATGGGCGACAACCTCTATGCGGACGCCGCCGCCCATCCCTCCTATACGCTGCGGCTGGAACCGCTGACCATGCTGGCAGCCCTCGCCACCTCGACCAGCCGTATTGGTTTGGGCGCTACCGTTTCCACCACCTACAGCGATCCGTTCTCGGTCGCGCGCGTGTTCGCTTCGCTCGATCACATCAGCAACGGCCGCGCCGCGTGGAACGCGGTGACGACGGCCAATCCCGCGACCGCCGCGAATTTCGGCACCACCCATCCGGACCACGCCCGTCGCTACGAGATGGCAGGCGAGTTCCTCGACGTCGTCAGGGGCCTGTGGGACGGCTGGGCAGACGATGCCATCATCGCCGACCGGGCGAGCGGGCTCTACATCGATCCCGCAAAACTGCGCCCGATCGACCACGATGGCGCGTTCTTCAAGGTGAAGGGACCGCTCAACATCGGCCGTAGCCCGCAGGGCCATCCGGTGGTGCTGCAAGCCGGCGGCTCCGAGGCCGGCCAGGAGCTCGCCGCACGAACCGCGGATATCGTGTTCACGGTGGTGCAGGACATCGAGGAAGCCAAGGCCGGCTACGCGTCGCTGAAGAACCGCCTGCCTCGCTTTGGACGCAAGGCGGAGGACGTCACGGTGCTGCCGGGCGTGATGCCGATCGTCGGCCGCACCGACAAGGAGGCGTTCGAAAAACTCGCCGTGCTGCAGAGCTTCGTCAGCGGCAGCAACGCGCTCGCCATCCTCTCCGATCGCTTCGGCCAGGATATGTCGGCCCATGATCTCGACGGGCCGATTCCGGACATCGCGCTGCCCGACAGCTATCACAGCTTTGCCCGCGTCATGCTGGCCAAGGCGCGGCGCGAAAACATGACGTTGCGCGACCTCTATAACCTCACCGCGGCCGCGCGCGGCCATTGGGTACTGTGCGGCTCGGCCGAAAGCATCGCCGACACCCTGCAGCAATGGTTCGATGATCACGCCGCCGACGGCTTCAACGTGATGCCACCATATTTCCACGAAGGTTTTGAGGATTTCGTGCAGCTCGTGGTGCCAATTCTGCAGGAGCGCGGCCTGTTCCGCGCCGACTATGATGGGACCACGCTGCGCGATCACCTCGGCCTGCGGCGACCGGAGAACGCCTTGTTCTAAACCTGAAGCGGACCTCTAAACCGGTCCGCTCAGCGTCCAAAGCGCCTCCCACATCTCAAAATATCTGCGCCGCTGAACTTCGGCGCTGCTCACGTTGGTTGTCTCTAGATTTTGTTTTGATCTCCCGGTGCACACATCGTGCACACGTAGCCCTCTAACTGATTGAAAAACTTGAACTCTCGTTCCAATCCATCTCGGTGCAACGGAAAATCGATGCGCTAACATGTTGATGTTATTTCGCTTTATCATCTGACCAAGAATAGCTGATTTTTGCGCCGACGGAAATTTCAAGCTGATAATTGAGACATTTTCCTTTCAGACGCAAGCTGTCGCCCCGCCCTTCCCCACGCCGAGAGTTGGACAGCCGCGATCGTAGTTTCGGCGATGACAGAGCAACAAAGCTTGCGTGGTGCGGCGTTAGCCGCCTCGGTCCGCGCTGTGCAGGTGGTCGCAGGATCGTCCCTACGCAGGTCGCTATGACATCTGCGCTACATGGAACAATCACAGCATGCCAGTGGATCGTCGGTCAATCGAGATTTGACCTTTTGACGCAGACGTCAGTTGGTCGTGCGTTGAAGGTAAGTGATGAAACGCATAAAGGAGCCGAAGATCAACTGGGTTTCCCAAGTCTTCTGGGGCCTGTGCCGAGCGCTTCTGTTCCAGCTCACGGCGGTGACGATGCATTGCGCCGATCGACTTCCTCCGTGAGCGCTACCAGCCCCGGCGCTATGGTGACCGGGATCGCTGTTCCGCCCAGACGACGCAACGCTTCAGGCAACTGGGCGAGGGCATGCGCCGCCCTTTGCCGGATATCAGCCAATGTTGGCGGCGAAGCAAGGCGCTGGCCGCGGCGCATGACCGGTATCAGCAGCGGCACGCCGGCCTGCCGGTCATCCTGAAGAGCCAGCACATCGCAGGTCATCCGGCCGTCGTCTCCAAAGCTGCGCCAGACCTGCTTGCGGCCAGGCCATGTGGCCTTTCCGGTCGAACGCTTGCGTCGCGCAATTCCCGCATATTCCTGGAGCTTGTAGGCGCAATCGAGCGCCGGCGCATCGGAGGATGTGGTCAGGCTGGTGCCGACGCCGAAGCCGTCGATCGGGGCATTTGCATCCAGCATCCTCACAAGCTCGTCTTCGTCGAGGCCTCCGCTTGCAAAGATCGTCACGTCCTGAAGGCCTCCCTCGTCTAGAATGCGCCGGACGCTCTTCGACAAAACGGCCAGGTCACCGCTGTCCAGACGGACCCCATGCACGGCAATCCCCTCTTGCTTCAAGCGAGGCGCCAGATCGACGATCTTTCGGGCTGCGGCTTCCGTATCGTAGGTGTCGATCAGCAAGACCGGATTGTCCGGTCGCGAGCGGGCAAACGCCGAAAATGCGGAGGTTTCGTCGTCGTGCGCCTGGATAAAGGAATGTGCCATGGTCCCGAAGACCGGAATGCCGAAATCCTTCCGGGCAAGAACCGTCGCGGTTCCGGCAAACCCCGCCAGATAACTGGCTCGTGCCGCCATCAGCCCCGCTTCTGCGCCATGCGCGCGCCGAAGCCCGAAATCGATCAGCTGCTTGCCGGGAGCCGCAAGGACCATGCGCGCCGCCTTTGAGGCGACCAGCGATTGAAAATGAAGGATGTTGATCAGGCGGGTTTCGACCAGTTGGGCCTGCGGCAGCGGCGCGGTCACGCGAATGATCGGTTCATTAGCGAAGAAAATGGTGCCTTCCGGCATGGCATCGACGTCGCCGGTGAAGCGCAGGCTCGCGAGGTAGTCGAGAAACCCATCCGTGAACCGATAGTTTTGGCGCAGCCAATCGATCTCAAGCTTTGAGAATTGCAGGTTCTCAAGAAAGTCGATCGCCTGCTCGAGTCCGGCCGCCATGAGAAAGCTCCTGCGAGGTGGAAGCTTCCGCACAAAGAACTCGAACACGGCCGTGTCCGTTTGGCCATGATCCAGGTAGACCTGAAGCATGTTCAATTGATACAGATCAGTCAGCAGCGCGCTTGTCGCGGGATACATGTGGCCAATCCAATGCAGCCGACCCAGAACTTTTCGCCGATCGTGAGGGGACGTTCGGCGGGAAGAGATCGGTCACTGAGTTGCACTATTCACGCCATCGTGGCCGGCCTCGTGGCCGGGAAGCGCTTCAGAATCGACAAAACTTCCTGATCGCTGACCTGACGGAAATCTCGATAGAAATAGCCGATCGCCCCGAATAGCTCCGGCGTCTCAAGGCAAATCAAGCTGTCGACTTCCTTGCGCAATTGCGCGATCGTGTCGTGCGGAGCGACGGGAACGGCAAGCACCAATTCCTTCGGTTTGCGCTGGCGGATGGCCTGCAATGCGGCCCGTGTCGTCGCACCGGTAGCGATACCGTCGTCGATGACGATCACGACCTGGCCTGTAACCTCGGTCCGAGCGCGTTCGCCGATGTAGAGTTGGCGCCGGCGCTCGATCTCCGCAAGCTCTTCTGCACACACCACGTCGAACTGATGCGCGGTCGTACCTGAAAGCTCAATGATCTCTTCATTGCGGACCACGATCGGCGCAGCGCCATCCACCACTGCTCCCATTGCGAGCTCCGGCTGGGTCGGTACCCCGATCTTGCGGACCAGGATCAGGTCAAGCGGGGCCTCGAGTGCCGCAGCAACCTCCGCGGCGACGGGGACACCGCCGCGCGGCAAAGCGAGCACGACGGGTTGGCGGCCCTTATAACTTGAAAGCGCTTGCGCCAACCTGTGGCCCGCGTCTGATCTGTCCCGAAACACCATCATCGGCGGGCACCCAGATAGCTGGCATCTGCTTTCGCCGACGGCCGATTTGCACCGACAAGATGGTCTTCGAACCACTCAGCGGCAAGCTCGATAACGGTTTCCAACGCACCGGGTTCTGGAAAGAGATGAGTCGCGCCCGGAACGATTTGGATCGTCCTTTCGCCTTCCAGACGCTGCAAAGCCCATTGGTTCAATTCGATAACGCCGAAATCGGCACCACCCACGATCAGAAGCGTCGGAGCCGTGACATGGGCCAGCGCATCACCTGCGAGATCAGGACGGCCGCCGCGCGAAACCACCGCGCCAATGCGATCGGCGAGTGCACTGGCCGCAACGAGTGCCGCTGCGGCGCCCGTGCTCGCTCCAAACAATCCAATCGGTAGACGGCCGACATCCGGCTCACCAACGACCCAGCGTACCGCTTGGGTCAGCCGCTGAGCGAGAAGCTTGATGTCAAACACGTTCCTCCGGTCACCCTCTTCCTGGGGCAACAGGAGGTCGAACAGAAGCGTCGCCATTCCCCGACGATTGAACGCTTCCGCGACCTTGATATTCCTTGGGCTGAACCGGCTCGATCCGCTGCCATGCGCGAAGACGACCACTGCGCGGGCATCGTCCGGACGGTTCAGGGTGCCGGCCAGACCAAGCGGCGGGATCAGCACCTCTCGCGAACTCGGCTGCCTCTTGCTCTCGTCTTCGCGGCTGGCTGCGGGAATCTGGGGCATGGCTGGATACCTCCATTCCATTTTGGGGAAAACGCTACCTCTTGGGTCGGAACAGACCTTGATCAGGGTCAAGCCGGGCTGGAGGGCTCCGGCTAGTTATTTTTGATGGTGCTTTTGCGAACGCCGCCGCGGACAGGCCGATCAGATCCGGATACGCCCACTCTCGGTGACAAAGTCCGGTTTCTCAGCGATCCGGCGGCGTATACGTGCGTCCCCGAACAGGTGGTCACACGCGAGACCCATATGTCCTGGGTCTTCATGGCGGGCGACCGCGTTTACAAACTCAAGAAACCCGTTCGCTTCGCCTATCTCGATTTTTCAACCCTGGACCGGCGCGAGGCGGCCTGCCGTGCGGAAGATCTGCTGAACCGGCGGCTTGCTCCGGATGTCTATTTGGGCGTCGCGCCACTCACACTCTCGACAACGGGTCTCGCGATCTCAGGCGATGGGCCTGTCGTGGATTGGCTGGTCGTCATGCGTCGGCTTGAGGACAACGAGACGCTCGAGGCAGCCTTGCGCGGAGGCTGGTTGAGGCCGACACAGATCGATCGACTTGCGACCACGCTCGGCACGTTTTACGCGCACGCGCCTCGAGTCCAGCTTGAACCCGAGTCCTATGTTGTCGGGTGGCAGAAGGCGCTCGCGGCGAACTGCCGCGTGCTGTTCAACGCCCGCTTCGGTCTACCCCTGGGATGCATGGAACGGATCGCACAGGTTCAGCGCCGGTTTTCAATGCAGCGATCCGCCCTGCTCCGCGAGCGGATCCACGCGCGGCGGTTCGTCGATTCCCATGGAGACCTTCGCCCCGAGCACATCTGGCTGCGCGAGCCCGTCACCATCATCGATTGTCTGGAATTCGACCCAAAGCTGCGGGCCAACGATCCTCTCGATGAAATTGCCTTCCTGCATCTTGAATGCGAACGCCTCGGCGGCCTGTGGGCTGCCGAGCGGATCAGGCGACATTTGGCACGTGCCCTCGAAGACGACGCAGCAAGCGGGCTTTTCCTGTTCTATCGCAGTCATCGGGCGATGTTGCGCGCGCGCCTGTCGATTGCCCATCTATTCGATCCGAAGCCGCGCACCCCGGAGAAATGGCCGCGCCTTGCTCGGGTCTATCTCAAGCTTGCCGCAGTCGATGCCGGGCATCTCGAACGTATTCTCGGCAGCGCTCGGAAGGTGCAGCCGCGCGCCTGAGGGAACAGCGAGCTGGTCGACTTAGAATACCAGCAGATCGCCAAGCGGCTTGTCTTCGTGGAGCCGGCGGATAGCCTCCGCCAGCAACGGCGCTGCCGGTACGATATCGAGCTTGTCGCGCACCGGACCGGCCGGCAGACGGAATGCCGGAACTACGTCGGTGGCGATGATGCGATCAATGGCCGGATCGGCAAGCGCCGTTTCGGCCCCCGGCATGAACAGCCCATGGGCAACGCATGCCAGGACCCGCCGGGCGCCACGCGCACGCGCGGCTCGCGCCGCCCGCACCAACGTGCCACCCGTGCTGATGAGATCATCGACAATGATGCAGGTCGCGCCGGCGACATCCCCCACGAACAGGTCGCCCGAAACAATCCCGGCGCTGCGGCGTTTCTCGGCAAACGCCTTTCCGATCGGACGGTCCATCACCGTTTCCAGCGCCTCCCGCAACAGGTCCGCCCGCTTTCCGCCTCCCAGATCCGGCGAGATGACGCAAAGAGGTTCCTCCCCGGCAGTCGCCTTGATCCGGGCGATCATCAGCGGCGCCGCCGTGAGCGCTACCGCGCGGCAGCGAAATGCATTTTCGAACGCGGCTTCGTTGTGTACTTCGAGCGTCACGACGGCATCGCAGCCGATCGCCTCGAAAAGCGCAGCGGTGTAACGCGTGGTAACCGGATCGTTCGCCTTGGTGCGGCGATCCTTACGCGCATAACAGAGATAAGGCGCAACTGCGGTTACCCGGCTGGCCCCGGCGTCTTTCAGCGCTCCGATGAAGAACAGCAACCGGCAGAGCTTGTCGTTGGCGCTCTGTTGCGGACCCCCATGAAGGCTGTGGATCACGTAGACGTCGGCACCCCCAACTGGATCGAGTGGTCTTGCTTTGTGCTCACCATCCTCGAACTCCCGCTCTTCATGTGCGCTGAGGTAATGACCGAGCGAATTACTTACATCGCGTCCAAGTTCGCTCGTGCCGTTCAAGGCAAATAGTCGAAGCCGGTTACTTACAACGCGTCCGACGGCGGAAGGCGCCCAAATCTGTTCTTCCATCGCAGCATGCCTCATTCGTCTTCAAACAAGGGTAATGGAGGCCGCTGGTGAGGCTCGGCAGGTTCTACCGGTGAGTTATCCTCCGCGGGGAGCTCACGCTCCATCTCGACCGGCTCTTCTTCCAGCAATTTAGGGGCCTCATCGGTCTGTTCCGAATAGGAGCCTCGCCTGCTCCGCAGCCGAGGTGGTCCACGATCTGAACCGGTGCCGATCGAGATAGGCATGGTAAAATTCCTCTCCTCCTGCATCTTGTAAGGATTGGATGCAATTCCACGCTTGATTTAGGTCAATTTCGTCCCCCGGGGAGACACCCGTTTGGAGAGCGCGAACTCAGCCGCGTCCATGGCCTCGCTCGTTCACCCATCCTTCGAGCCGCACTGCTTGATTCCGATCAAACGGTTGGGCAGGCTATCTCGTATACGGGTTCTAAACCTGCGCTTCCGCGGGGGGCCCGGCGCTACATGGTTATTTCCTGGAACCCCAAATTTCGCAGCAAGTTTTCTTGGAACATGCGGATTTGATTATTTCCAGGCATCTCATGTGACGGGAGAGACAGATGTCGACCAAAGATCCCATCAACTGGATGCTGTCCAATGCCATCGAAGCGCTCGCCCGCGCCGAGCGTTTGCAACAGCAATTCCTGAATCTTCAACCCTTGACCGGGACACGCGAGCCGAGTTGGGAACCACCCATCGACGTGCTGGAGACTGACGGGGAAGTTCTGATATTGATCGCGTTGCCAGGCGTCGATCCCGATGAGGTCGTGGCGGTGATCGACAAGGGAGCACTCGTCGTCAGCGGACGCCGGGTGTTGCCTGCGGAACTCCGCAACGCGCGAATCCTGCGTCTCGAACTGCCTCAGGGCCGGTTCGAGCGTCGCATTCCCCTGCCGCTGGGCCGCTACACCATCACCCGTTTTGCCGCCAACGGCTGCGTCGGCTTGCGCCTCGCCAAGTCCAGTTGAGGAGATGCAGCATGACCAATGAATCAACCGGACCTGCCCCCGGAGTCACCAGCTCCCCTGATCAAGCGGCTCCAATTCCGGGAGACGCTCTGATCATTGTGCCAGTACGCAATACTGTTCTGTTTCCCGGTGTCGTCATCCCCATCACGATTGGAAGACCGAAATCGGTCGCGGCCGCGCAGCAGGCAGTGCGTGAACAGCGGCCGATCGGAATTTTGCTCCAGCGCGATGCGGAGTTGAGCGAACCGGGACCTGACGACCTGTATCGCATCGGCACCATGGCCAATATCGTGCGCTACATCACCGGACCCGATGAAAGCCACCATCTCGTCTGCCAGGGCGTTCAACGCATCCGGGTGCTTGACTATCTTCCGGGCACTCCGTTTCCGGTTGCGCGGGTTCTTCACATACCCGAACCCACAACCAGTTCGCCGGAAATCGAAGCGCGTTTTCTGAATTTACAGCGGCAGGCTATCGAGGCTGCGGAGCTGCTTCCGCAGGCCCCGCAGGAGTTGATTGCGGTCCTTCAGGCCACCACCTCGCCCTCGACATTGGCCGACCTTGCGACGTCCTACATGGACATCAAGCCGCAGGAGAAGCAGGAGATTCTTGAGACGGTCGACCTTGCGCTTCGCATGGAAAAAGTTTCACGGCATCTGGCCGAACGTATCGAGGTGCTTCGCCTGAGCCGGGAGATCGGACAGCAGACCAAGGCGACTTTCGATGAGCGTCAGCGGGAGGCGATCCTCCGCGAACAGATGGCGACCATCCAGCGCCAGCTCGGTGAGGGCGACGGGAAGACTCAGGAGGTAGCGGAGCTGAACGAGGCTATCGCCAAGGCCAAAATGCCGCCTGAAGCGGAAAGCCAGGCCCGGAAGGAAGTTCGCCGCTACGAGCGGATGCCGGAGGCGGCAGCGGAAGCGGGCATGGTCCGCAGCTATCTGGATTGGCTGATCGAGCTGCCCTGGAGCCTGCCGGAAGAAAAGCCGATCGACATCGCCGAGGCGAGACGCATCCTCGACGAGGACCACTATGGTCTGGAGAAAATCAAGACCCGGATTATCGAATATCTGGCGGTCCGCAAACTGGCGCCGCACGGCAAGGCGCCGATTCTTTGCTTCGTCGGGCCTCCCGGCGTCGGCAAGACTTCGCTCGGACAGTCGATCGCACGAGCGATGCAGCGGCCGTTCATACGGGTCAGTCTGGGCGGCGTTCACGACGAAGCGGAGATCCGGGGCCACCGGCGTACCTATATCGGCGCGCTTCCCGGCAACATCATTCAGGCGATCAAGAAAGCCGGTTCGCGCAATTGCGTCATGATGCTCGACGAGATCGACAAGATGGGGCGCGGAATTCAAGGCGATCCATCTGCCGCGATGCTTGAAGTATTGGATCCAGAGCAGAATGCGACGTTCCGCGACAACTATCTCGGCGTGCCGTTCGACCTCTCACGGGTCGTGTTCGTGGCGACCGCCAATATGCTCGACACCATCCCAGGTCCGTTGCTGGACCGGATGGAGATCATCAGCCTGGTCGGGTACGCCGAAGATGAGAAGCTTGAGATCGCGCAGCGCTATCTGGTCCGGCGCCAGCTCGAGGCCAACGGACTGAAGCCGGAGCAGGTCGAGATCGACCCGGACGCGCTGAGGCTGATTATCAAGGGATATACTCGGGAGGCCGGCGTTCGTAATCTGGAGCGAGAGATCGGCAAAGCGTTCCGCAATGCGGCCGTCCAGATCGCGGAAGGCAGCGCGAGCCGGATTATTCTCGCCACCAAGGATATCGCGACCGTCCTTGGCCCGCCGCGGTTCGAAAGCGAGATCGCGATGCGCACCAGTGTTCCCGGTGTTGCGACCGGACTCGCCTGGACGCCGGTCGGCGGCGACATTCTCTTTATTGAAGCCACACGCACTCCCGGAAAAGGAGCGCTGATCCTGACCGGCCAGCTCGGCGAGGTCATGCGTGAAAGCGCACAGGCGGCTCTGACGCTGGTGAAGAGCCGCGCTTCCCAGCTCGGAATCGATCCCTCACTGTTTGAGAAGAGCGACATCCACATCCATGTGCCGGCGGGCGCTACCCCGAAGGACGGACCTAGCGCGGGCGTCGCGATGTTTACGGCCCTTACTTCGCTCCTCACCGATCGCACGGTCAAAAACAACACCGCGATGACGGGCGAGATTTCGCTGCGAGGCCTGGTGCTCCCGGTCGGCGGTATCAAGGAGAAGGTCGTCGCTGCGGCCGCCGCGGGATTGACCCGTGTCATGTTGCCGGCGCGAAATCGTCGTGACTTCGACGATATTCCGCTGGGCGCCCGCAACAAGCTTGAGTTCGTCTGGCTTGAGCGGGTCGATGATGCCATCGCCGCGGCACTGGAAGGCCGTGAAGCGCCGAGCGCCGTGGCCGCGCAATAACGTTCGGACGGGATTTTATCGCTTCAAGAGCTTGCGCAATTCGACGAGTGGCCGGGCATTCAGTACGTCGTTTGAAGTGAGCCAGGCACGCCGCGCCTGATCGATCCCGAACCGCATGCACTGGAATGCGTCGATGGAATGCGCATCGGTTGAAACCGCCAGTTTGACACCCGCGAGCTTGGCGGCGTGGGCGTGAAGATCGTTCAGATCGAGGCGGTCGGGTTGCGCATTGATCTCGAGATAACAACCACGCGCGCGCGCGGCCGAGATCACGCGATCCATATCGATGTCGTAGGGCTCCCGCTCACCGATCAGCCGTCCGGTCGGATGCGCCAGAATCGACACATGACGGTTTTCCAGCGCGCGGACGACGCGATCGGTCTGCGCCTTCCGCGGCAGATCGAAATACGAATGCACCGCGGCCAGCACGATATCCAGCTTCGCCAGGCTTGAATCCGGCAGATCGAGACTGCCGTCCTTCAGGATATCGACCTCGATACCCTTCAGAATCGTGAAATCCCTGAATTTCTCGTTCAGCCGGTCGATCTCATGGATCTGGCGCGCCAAGCGCGCCGGATCGAGGCCGTGAGTCATGGCGACGCGACGGCTGTGATCGGTGAGCGCGATGTATTCATAGCCGCGCGCCCGCGCCGCTTCTGCCATTCCAGCGATGGGGACCGTGCCATCGGTCCAGTCGGAATGCACGTGAAGGTCGCCGCGCAGATCGGATACCTTTACCAGCCTGGGCAGCTTGCCGGCCTGGGCCGCCGCGATCTCGCCGCGGTCCTCGCGCAGCTCCGGCTCGATGAAGGGAAGTCCGAGCTTCTCGTAGACGTTCTCTTCCGTCGCGCCGGCAATCCGCCGCTTGCCGGAAAACAAGCCATATTCGTTCAGCTTCCAGCCATGTTGATTGGCAAGCCCGCGCAATGCGATGTTGTGGGCCTTCGAACCGGTAAAATACAGCAGCGCGGCACCATAGCTTTCGTCCGGCACCGCACGGACGTCGACCTGTAGGCCGGAACGCAGCACCACGGTGGTGCGGGTCGGCCCGTGGGCCGCGACCTGTGCGACGTTCTCATACTCGACCAGCCTGTCGCCGACCGCGGCGCCATTTTTCGCGGTGACCAGCACATCGAGATCGCCAACCGTGTCGCGGCGCCGACGATAGCTGCCGGCAACGACAACGCGGCCGCCACCGCGCAAATACCCCACCAGCGCCTCAGCCTCGGCTTCGGCGACCGCGAGCTTGAATCGCTTGGCCGGTTGCGGCTTTTCGAGCGCCCCCAGCAGCTTTTTCTCCATAACGGGACCGAATCCCCGGAGCTCACGTAACCGTCCGGCTTTGATTGCTTGCCGAAGGTCATTGAGGGTGCGCACTTTCAGCCTGTCATAAAGCAGCTTGATGCGCTTCGGTCCGAGCCCCGGAAGGGCCGCCATGTCGCCCAGCTCGCCGGGAAGTTTCCTTTTCAGCGTGTCGAGCAGATCGAAATGCCCGGTCTTGACGATGTCCGCGATCTTGCCGGCCAGATCCTTGCCGATCCCCGGCAGCTCCGATAGGTCGCGCCTGGACTTCAGCAAACTTCCAACCGCTTTGGGCAGGCCTTCGACGGTGCGCGCGGCACGGCGATAGGCGCGGACCCGAAACTGGTTCTCGCCGCCGATCTCAAGGAGCTCGGCGGCCTGGTCGAACATCGCGGCGATTTCCGCATTCTGCACGGGCATATTGGAAACCTGCGAAAGCCAGAACTTCCGATTGGAAATATCGCATGCGCTGTTGGGCCGGAATTGACCCAGATCAGGGACGGCCTGTCCCGAGGTCACCAATATTGCTACCGTTCTAGCCGACTCCGAAACCGCCCTGACCAGCCGGAGGCGCTCAGATGAATGCTCAAATAGCCGTCGGCGAAGCCGACCTGTTGATCGTGGTGGACGTCCAGAATGACTTTTGCCCAGGCGGCCGCCTTGCCGTGCCGGGCGGAAACGATGTGGTGCCGGTGATAAATCGGCTGGCCCCGCGCTTTCCAACATAGTCCTCACCCAGGACTGGCATCCGCGCGACCATTTTTCATTTGCCTCGATGCACCCGGGAAAGCGACCGAACGACGCCATCGCCGCCCCTTATGGTCCGCAAATACTTTGGCCGGATCACTGCGTGCAGGGCACCCCAGGGGCTCAATTTCACGAATCGCTTGACGTTCCGCAGGCCGCGCTGATTCTGCGCAAGGGGTTTCATCGTACGATTGATTCATATTCGGCGTTTTACGAGAACGACCGTCGAACGCCGACCGGCCTTACCGGGTATTTGCGGGAGCGTTCGCTGACGCGCATCTTTCTCGCGGGACTCGCATTCGATTTCTGCGTCCGCTACTCGGCCGAGGATGCACGCCGCGCCGGATTTCCCACGCTTGTGATTGAAGATGCTTGCCGCAGTATCGACCTGGACGGATCTGCAGAAGCAGCGCGAGCCGCGCTCCGCAGTCTTGACGTTCAATTAATATCGTCCGGCGACTTCGCATGATCCTTGATTGCATCGACGACGCCTGCGCATCGGCGAAGTTCCTTTGGCCGCCAATCCTCGTCCCGGCGCTCGATAGGGACAGGCGAACCAGCCGGTCAGACCCGCAAACCGTGTTTCCCCAGAAGCTTTACCGTGGTCGCCTGCGGCCCCTTTTCGCCGATCTCATCTGCGAATGTTACCCGCGAGCCAACGGCCAATTCCGAAAACTCTCCGCCAAGAACACTGTTGCGGTGAAAGTAAATCTCGGCGCCATCGTTTGACCGAAGGAATCCGAACTCACCGGCGGGGTCAATCCGCACCACGGTGCCGACCGCTTGACCTTCATGGCTTTTGACCATTCCCTCCATGCGCCGCGCGTTGTCCTGGAGTCGTCGGCGTGCTCGCTTGAACGCATCATTGATGGCGAACGATAAGTCGCCGTGTCGTTCGTCTGCCTTCGGTGTCCGCCCAACATTGACTTCCCGCCCATCCGGCAGCGCCAGACGAATATTGATATCGTACTGGCCTCCGGTTTGGTGGCGATTCCCGGGACCCTTGGCCACGACCCTGCATGCGGTAATGCGGCCATAGCGTTGTTCGAGTTTCCTCACATGCTCTGCGATCAATTCGCGGGTCGCGGAGCTGGCATCCATATCCTGAAATTCAATTTCAACCGGCGTTTCCATTATTCTCTCCACGCATGGGCATCGTGCAATAGGGAAGAGCCCATTCTGAGCTGTGGTATCGCGCGCTTGTCACTGAGACTTGACGCCGCCCGTGAGATGCTTCTCGATTTCATCGACCGGATGCTTGGTCAAATCCTTGTTCACCTCTGCGACGATGCAGGCCTTCACATCCGGATGGAATGCAAGCCGCAATTCCGCGAGGGTCCGCGGCGGAGCCACGACAATCAGCTTCTTAACCTCACTCGCACGGACCAGCCGCTCCATCGCCGCAGCGACCGTGCGAACAAAATGTTGCTCCTCGAGCTCGTGCCAGTCCGTCGGCTCCACGGCGCTTCTTCCGCCTGTCCGCGATCCCTTGCTGATTCGTCCCGGCCGCTCGGTGCCCTGCGCATGACTCGGCGGATTTTCGTCAACGAAAACCCTTTCGGTCTTAAGGTATGGGAACTTCTCATCACCATCGTTACGCAAAAACAGGGCCTTGCGGCCGTCACCGACGAACACAAATGCATCATGTGGAATCTTGAGATCCATGGATCCTCCGAAAGTTGAGCTGCGGGCTGTTCAACTGGTCTTCGACACTTTGTTAACGGCCCCGATCCGACATAGGCTACGCGGCAGATTCGCTAGGATGCAATGATGAGCCGGTCTCTGACGTTCTTCACGCCTGGGGCTGACCACGCCGCATTCTCGACCGCAACCTTTTCATCCCAGCTCTGAACCTTGCCCTCCAGCAGAACCTCACTGTCGTCTCGAACGGTGACACGAATATCCTTGGCTTCCACTTCGGCGTGCCGCTTCAGGGCCGCTTCGATCTTGCCTCTTACATTCTCGGCTCTCGCATGAGGCTCGATCTCGATATCGTTGATCACGCCTCGTACACCCGATAGTCTTCGGATCCCGCGTTCGGCGCTGCTCTTTTGATATTGCCAGTTGACCTTACCGGTCAGCGTCACCAAGCCGTTGTGCACGGTCACCTGGATTGCTTCGCTGGGGACGACGCTGTCCCACGACAGCATATTAATCGCACGTTTGACGAGTTCGTCATCAGACGTCCGCACCTGCGAGGAATCGACAACGTCAATCTCATCCGCGATGCCGTGCACGCCCTTTACCCGGCGTACCGCGGCCACAGCCGCAAGCTTCTCCGCGTAGCTGCTGACATGTCCAGTGAGCGTTACAACGCTCTGATCGACCGCTACCCCGATATGGGCTGCGTCAACAATGGGCTCATAAGCAAGCTCGTCCAGAACGTCGTCGCGTAATTTCAGCTCGTTCATGGTCCGCCTCCTCAACGCTGAATGATATTTACTATCGCAAATAGCGGGGGCTTCTTTTGATGCAGGTCAATTCCTTGATTTGGATCGAACGCATACAATCCTTCGATAAAAGCGCGCCTGAAGCTGCAATCCTGGTTTTCGATTGCGCGGTGTGCCGTATCATGGATCGACGGAATGACGACCATCAGTGCTGGCATTCTGATGTATCGCCAGAGCCCCGGCGGGTTGGTTGTTCTTCTCGTGCATCCGGGCGGGCCGTTTTGGCGCAACCGCGACCTCGGCGCCTGGTCAATTCCAAAAGGTGAATTGGACGACGGAGAGGATGCAGAGGCCGCAGCGAGGCGCGAATTCAGAGAAGAACTCGGCAGCGAAGCGGTCGGCCCGCTCCGTCCACTTGGCGACATACGTCAGCGCTCCGGGAAAATAGTTCGTGCCTTTGCGCTGGAAGGTGATCTTGATGCGAGTGAGGTGCACAGTAACACGATCGCGATCGAATGGCCGCCACGAAGTGGTCACACCGTCGATGTTCCTGAAATCGATCGCGCGGCCTGGTTGGATCTTCCTCTCGCCCGAAAAAAGATATTGGCCGGCCAGAAGCCACTTCTGGATCGCCTTGAGACCTTCGCCCTCCCACAATCGCGCTCAAATCGTGGAACTTGAAGAGCCAATGCTAACCGGCTTACGCCCATTCCTCATCTTCGGGAGACCTGGGCGGCCCTTATCACCACGGCGATTGATCACGGCGCTGTGCGAATGGGTTGCCGTCGAACGCGGGTGGACCTTGATCCGGATCAACTAGGCCGGTCCACGATTGAGACAATCTTTCAACTGGAGGTCGCCAATGCAGCTCCGCTCAAGTGCTTTTTCTGACGGTTCAGCAATCCCGCGGCGGTTCACCTGCGATGGAGAAGACCTTTCGCCGTCCCTGGACTGGAAGGCCGCTCCTGCAACGACCCGCAGCTTTGTTCTTCTCTGTGACGATCCGGATGCACCTGCAGGCAAATGGCATCATTGGGCCGCTTACGACATTGATCCTGACCAAACAGGGCTTGCCGAAGACGTCGGCCGCGACGGCGGCGTGACGCGCTTCAAGCAAGCTATCAACGACTTTCATCGGACGGGTTACGGCGGTCCTTGCCCACCGCGCGGTCACGGGCGCCATCGTTATCACTTTCGTTTGTTCGCTCTTTCGGTCGATCGCCTGTCGCTCGGTAGCAAGCCGTCCTGTAGCGAGGTCGAGCGAGAGGCACGTAAACATGTCGTCGCCGAAGCAACGCTCGTTGGGATCTATCAGCGATAATTTTTCTCCTTCAATACGGTCTAACGGATCGCCCCCAAGGGGGTCGTATCCGCGAAGACAGAACAATTTAGTCAAACGCCTCACCCGGTCCGATGAAGCGGCGGCAACTGATCCCAGGGGTCATAGCCGGAACCAGCGTTCCAGAAAGACTTGACCTTCCTCAATACGGGATACGTTTGACGTGATTTATCTTGTTTCATGTCAAAATATATCAGGTCCTTCCTCGAAATCGGATTGCACGACGTCGGGCTTGTCGGCGGCAAGACCGCATCACTTGGCGAACTGTATTCGACGCTCGCATCCGAGGGGGTTGCGGTTCCCAACGGCTTTGCGATCACAGCGGACGCCTATCGCGATGCGCTGTTGCAGCCCGGCATCGCGGACGAGCTGCATCGGCTTCTCGATGGTCTCGACAAACGCAAGATCAAGCAGCTTGCGGCCACGGCAGCCAAGGCCCGCGAGACCGTATATCTGGCGATGGACACGGAACCTCTCCGCGAACAGATCGTGGAAGCGTATCGAGCGCTTGAACGAGAGTTCGGCGCCGGCATCGCGGTAGCCGTGCGAAGTTCTGCGACGGCGGAGGATCTGCCGACAGCGAGCTTTGCGGGCCAGCACGAAAGCTTCCTCAACGTCCGTGGCGCGAAGGATTTGTTCGAGGCATGCCGACGATGCTTCGCTTCCATTTTCACGGATCGCGCCATTTCCTACCGCATCGACAACGGCTTCGACCACTTCAAAGTCGCTCTCTCCGTTGCCGTGATGAAAATGGTCCGCTCCGATCTCGCGGCCAGTGGCGTCGCCTTCACGCTCGATACCGAATCGGGATTTCGCGACGTGGTTTTCGTTACGGGCTGCTACGGCCTCGGCGAAACCATCGTCCAGGGCGAAGTCGATCCTGATGAGTTCTACGTTCACAAGCCGACTCTCAGCCAAGGGTTTCGCTGTGTGCTGCGCCGCCGGCTCGGCGGCAAGCACATACGCATGATTTACGGCAAAGGCGGCGGTAGCCATACGACGCGCATTCGCGCCGTGCCGAGCGCCGAAAGGCAGAGGTTCTGCATTTCGGATTCGGAGGTACTGAGCCTTGCGGAAATGGCTGTCCGGATCGAGGAACACTATTCGAAGGACGCCGGTACTGCCATGCCCATGGATATCGAATGGGCAAAGGATGGCTCGGACGGCAAGCTTTATATCATTCAGGCGCGGCCCGAGACGGTGGCCTCGCAGCGTTCGCCTGATGTCTTCGAGGCCTATACCCTGAAAGGGCGCGGGCCCGTCATCGTCACCGGTCGCGCGGTCGGGGAAAAAATCGCATCCGGGCGTACGCGTCGCATTGCGACCGCGCGCGACCTCGCCGCCTTCAGGCCGGGCGAGATTCTGGTCGCGCCGGCTACCAGCCCGGACTGGGAACCAGTTATGAAGATCGCGGCCGGCATCATCACCGACAAGGGCGGCCGAACCTGCCATGCGGCCATTGTCGCGCGGGAACTGGGCATTCCCGCAGTGGTGGGTGCGACGCACGCGACAGAGAAGCTCAAGACCGGGACAAATGTCACGATCTCCTGCGCCGAAGGTGAAATCGGCAGCGTCTATCAGGGAAAGGTCACCTTCGACGTCACGCGAACGCCGGTGAGCGAGCTCAGGCAGCCGCGTACCGCGATCATGGTCAATGTCGGCACCCCCGAAATGGCATTCCGGACAGCGATGCAACCACAAGCGGGGGTCGGTCTCGCGCGGATGGAATTCATCATTAGCGAGCATATCGGTGTGCACCCGATGGCGCTCGTCAAACCCGAGAAGATCACCTCGGCCAAGGCGAAGGCTGCGATCGCCCGTCTCGTTAAGGGTTATCAAAGCCCCTCCGATTTCTTCGTCCGGACACTGGCGGAAGGCGTTGGCACGATTGCTGCGGCGTTTTATCCCAAGCCGGTCATCGTTCGGCTCTCCGACTTCAAGACCAACGAATATGCCAGCTTGCTCGGCGGCGAGGCGTTCGAGCCCAAGGAGGAGAATCCGATGCTGGGGTTCCGGGGAGCTTCCCGTTACAGCCACCCGGCCTACGCGGAAGGATTCGCGCTGGAATGTGCGGCGCTCCGCCGGGTACGCGGGAACATGGGTCTCGCCAATCTGCGCATCATGGTACCCTTCTGCCGAACCGTCGAGGAAGGCCGACGCGTGATCGCGACGCTGGCCTCCAATGGGCTCAAGCGCGGCGATGGTGGGCTTGAGATTTACGTGATGTGCGAGATTCCGAATAATGTCATTCAGATAGACGCGTTTTCGGAGTTGTTCGACGGCTTTTCGATTGGCTCGAATGATCTAACCCAGCTCACACTGGGGGTGGACCGGGATTCCGATATTGTCGCGTTCGATTTTGACGAACGCGATCCGGGAATGCTGGAGATGTTCAAACAGGCCATCGCGGGTGCCAAGCGCAACGGACGTCACGTTGGAATCTGCGGAGAAGCTCCCGCGAATTATCCGGAGATTGCGCGTTATCTGACCCAGATTGGCATCGATTCGATCAGCGTCAACCCGGCCAGCGTGTTTCGCACCATGGCCGCGGTTCTCGATGCCGAAACCAACCCGGCGAAAATCAAGGTGTAACGGCGGCTATGCAGCGGGGACCGCTTTCGCGTGAATTTGCTCCGCCATTGCATTGACCCTGGTCATCGTCTCGGTCACCTCCGCATAGACCTCATCTTCGATCGTCACCATGCCGAAATTCGAATTTTCGCCGTCAAAACGCCCTTCGGTCGGCTGATCGGCATGCTCGAACCAGTGATAGCCAACCACGGCCGGCTTCCTCAGGGCCGCAGTGACGTAGCGTTCGAAGCATTGAGCGCGCTCGACCTGGCTCGCCACCCGCGGCCCGCCACCGCTTGTATTTGGCAGGCCGGAATCGTCACCGCGGAACGAAAATTCAGAAATCAGGCACGGCTTCTCGCCTGCCGTATAAGCATCGATAGCTGCGCTGGGATCGAAGTCGTAATAATTGAACGAGACCACATCGAGGTAACGGCCGGCGGCGGCAATTACATTTGGATGCGGCTGACAGCCGAACCGGGAGCCGATCACGAGGTGATTGGGGTCGGCAGCCCTGATGGCCGCGACGCACAACTCGAAATATTGTTCGGCGACAACAGCAACAAACGCATCGCAATCCGCGAAGAATGCGGCGCGCGCGGGATCGGCGAGGTTGGCTTTGGTCTCAAGCGTGTCGTTCAGACGACCGGGTGGCACTCTGAAGAACGGCGCCTCGACACGTCCGATGTTGCCGAATTCCTCCCATGATCGCGCCGGCGTGCGCCAGACCGCGTTGAATTGGGAAAATTCCCGATAACGTTCCTCTAGCCTCATGATGGCTGCGACGCGACCTGGGCGGCGAGCAGGCAGGTTCAGAAACAGAGTCAGAAGCTCGTCGCCCCCTCGCCAATCCGGCGACCAGTACAGCTCGTTGTCGACAAACGTGCCGAGTAATCCGGCATCGTTGCGCCGCTTCGTGCAATGATCTTTTGCGCTCGCGCGGACGTGAGCCAAAAATGCTGGATCAAAGACATCGGGAAAGATTTCGTCGCGCCGGTGCAGCCGGAAAGAGGCACCAAGTGCGGCTGTAGGAGTGGTCGCAAGCAGCGACGATCCAGCGCTCGCAACAAGTTCATCAGACCAGCAGCCGAGCGTATTGAATTTCCAGCCCGCCAGCCGATTGGCGACTGCCGCGCGCCACACGTGCTGGCTGCCGTATTTCTTGCTGCACGCGTCGGCATATGGCACGCGATCGGTATTTCCAATGCGGTCCTGATCGAAGCGGACCGTGTTCACGCCCTTGGACAGAAAACGCCCGCCGTCAGGGTCGACAAACCAGAACACGCCCTCGCGCTCGTCAACGCGGAAAAAACCGCTTCCGCGGAAACGCTCATCGGGAATTCCCCCCCATTTGGTTCTTTGCACTCGGATAGCCCTACAGCAGGATAACTAGGCATTATCTATCGCACCGGTCGGCCAAGAATTCTTGATATATCTCAAGACCGTCTGGTGGCCGGCCGGGCTATTAATGTTGCGGTCCGCACTTTGCCTGGGCGGAAGGGTGAACAGTGACTTCGAACAGAAATTCGGACGGCAATCCGTCGGGGCATTTTATGCCGGGATCGGAGCTGCCTTCCACCGCCAACCTGCGCCCAGATTTCATCTGGGGCGTCTCCACCTCAAGTTTCCAGATCGAAGGCGCAACACAGGAAGACGGTCGAGGGCCGAGTGTCTGGGACGTCTACTGTAAAAACGGCGAAGTAAAGAACCATGATACCGGCGACGTTGCGTGCGACCACTATCATCGCTACCGGGAGGATGTCGCCCTGATGAAACGGCTGGGCGTTCAGGCGTATCGGTTCTCGGTTGCCTGGCCGCGCATAATGCCACAGGGGCAAGGATCCGCAAATGAGCCGGGCCTCTCCTTCTATGACCGGCTGGTCGATGTACTGCTGGCCGCCGGCATCCAGCCGTGGCTGTGCCTGTATCATTGGGACCTGCCACAGGCTTTGGAGGATCTTGGCGGCTGGATGAACCGGGAGTCGGCGACATGGTTTGCCGACTATACGAGGCTCGTTGCCACGCGTTTCGGAGATCGCGTCAAGCGTTTCGCGACATTCAACGAGCCATCGATCTTCAGCCTCTTCAGCCGCTCACTGGGCAAGCGAGATCGAACCAGCGAAGACAATCTCCACCGCACGATCCATCACGTAAACCTCGCGCATGGTGCGGCCGTGGATGTGCTTCGCGAAAAGGTCGCCGGCGCGTCGATCGGATGTATTCACAATTACCAGCCCTGCTGGCCGTCCAGCGGTAACGAAGCCGACGCAGTGGCGGCAGCGCGCCTGGATGCCTACTGGAACAAAGCTTTTCCCGACCCGCAATGTCGCGGCGAGTATCCGTCACTCATTCGACCTGCGATCGAACCGCACATCCAACCGGGCGACATGGCGCGCATTTATCGTCCGGTCGACTGGTTCGGCCTCAATCACTACAGCCCGGTCTACGTAAAGGCGCAGCCGAGTTCGATGCTGGGGTTCGATTTCGGTGAGAAACCGGCCGGTACTCTACTGACGCCGATCGAATGGCCGATCAATCCGGGCGCCTTCGCAGAAACACTGCTGAAAGTCCATGAGAGCTACGGCTTACCAATTTACGTTCTGGAAAACGGATATGGCAATTTTGACGCGCCCGACGAGACGGGAGCCGTGATCGACACGAAGCGGATTGAGTTTCTGCGGGCCTATATCGGGGCGATGAATGCAGCCGCGGGTAGCGGCGCGGATGTACGCGGCTATTTCATCTGGTCGCTGTTGGACAATTTCGAATGGGATTCGGGATACAGCGTTCGTTTCGGTCTGACCTATGTAGACTATCCGTCGTTACGTCGTATTCCGAAATCATCGTTCCGTTGGTACGCGGATCTGATCAAGGCGGCAAGACAGCGATGATCGCAGCCTCCTCAAGACCAGCCATTCGGGAGGTGTTGCTTGCAGACATCGGCGGGACCAATGCGCGTTTCGCGCTCCTGGCTCGCGGAACTGTGGGCACAATCGTCCATACGGCCGTCAGCGACTACGGCAGCTTCCGCGAGGCACTCGACAAGTATCTTGGCAATCTGCCCGAAGCCGGCGCAATCCGCGCCGCATTTCTTGCGGTTTCAGGCCCAGTTCAGAACGGCCGCTGCGCTCTCACCAACAATCCCTGGGTGATCGATGCCGCTGACTTGCAGGATGCCTACGGATTTTCCACTGTGCGTCTCATCAATGATTTTGAAGCGGTTGCGTGGTCCCTGCCCCACCTTTCGCCTGACAAGTTCCTCCAGGTGGGCGGCGGGCAACGGGTCGTGGGCGCGCCTCTCGCGGCACTCGGCCCCGGCACAGGCCTTGGAATGGCCTTCAGCATACCGCACGCAACCGGTCACCTCGTGCTTCCGAGCGAGGGCGGTCATTCGACAATGGCTGGCACCTCGTTACGGGAGGATGCTGTGATCGCCTATCTGCGGCGACGTTTTGGACATGTCTCGGTAGAGCGTGTTCTCTCGGGAAATGGGCTGGAAAATCTTCACGAAGCTCTCGCTGCTCTCGACCATGTGACGTTGCCAAGGCGCCCTGCAGCCGACATCACCCAGGCCGGAATCGAGGGCAACTGTCCGACGAGCCGCGCTGCGGTGGACATGTTTTGCGCGATGCTTGGGACCGTGGCCGGTAATCTCGCGCTAACGCTCGGTGCAAGGGGCGGAGTTTTTGTCGGTGGAGGCATTCTGCGCCACATGCCCGAATATTTTGCCAGCTCCCCATTTCGGGCGCGTTTTGAGGACAAAGGCCGGTTCAGCAAATACCTCGAACCAATTCCGGCCTATCTCATCCTGGACGAGGACGCCGCTTTCGTGGGCTTGCGGGCTTTGGCGGAGGTCGACGGCATTGGCTGAAATCCCGCAGACTCAAATCGTCACCCTCACCATAAACCCAGCCGTCGACGTCTCGACGTCCGTAGCAAGGATGGTGCCTTTCACCAAAATGCGGTGTGCGCAGGCCCACCGTGACCCGGGTGGAGGCGGCATCAACGTCGCCCGGGCTCTTATGCGGCTCGGCCTGGAATCAACCGCAATTTACCCGGCCGGCGGCGCCACCGGACAATTGCTTGCGACCCTGGTTGAGCGCGAAGGCGTGCGAAGCATGGTGATCCCCACATCAAACGACACGCGGGAAGATATTACGATCCTTGACGGGACGACCCGGGAACAATTTCGCCTCGTCTTTCCGGGTGCCCGGCTCAACGACATTGAATGGCAGGAATGCTTGGCATCGATTGCGCGCATCACGCCTCAGCCTGCTTATATTATTGCGAGTGGCAGCGTGCCTCCTGGCGTACCGCATGATTTTTTCGGCAGAGTTACTCAGGCATCGAAAGCGCATAGCAAGATCATCGTGGACACGTCAGGCCCCTTCCTGAAGGCGGCCTTGGAAGCAGGCGTCTATCTCATCAAGCCCAACCTTCGCGAGTTTCAGGAGCTGGCGGAGATTACCGCCACCGACGAGGCCTCGCTCGTCGATGCAGGACGCGGTCTCATCGATCGATATCGCATAGAGGTCATTGCCCTCTCAATGGGGTCAGATGGCGCCCTGCTCGTAACGCGCGATATGGCTTTGCGTGCAAACGGCCTGCCTATCGAGCCCATCAGCGTTTCCGGTGCTGGCGACAGTTTTCTGGGGGCAATGGTATGGAGTCTTGTGAAGGGTAACAGTCTCGAGATCGCCCTGCGCTACGGGGTTGCTGGCGGCTCTGCCGCGCTACTCAATCCCGGGACCGAGCTTTGCCGCCCCGAGGACGTCCACCGCCTTGCTCCTGAGGTGATTGTCACGCCGATCGCTCGCAATCCTCGTTAGCCTGGAACTGGCATGCAGGATATGCTTCTCTGGATCACACAGTCAGTCGGAAGTCTATATACGGAGACTGCGGGCCTCGCACCGACACTGCGATCTTTACCTGCCGAATCTCTAACCCGCGCCTTTTATCGCCGCCTTGTCGAGAACAACGGCACCGAGCAGCATCTCGATGCGACCATTGCCCCAAAGCGGGAGCAACAGACGCGCGTAACCGCCCGGAGGTTCGGCAGCTCCTTTGCCGGCCGCTGTTTGACGATAATAAGTCGGAGCGGCACGCTCGACAGTTGCCTTGCATTGCACAGCAAGTTCGTCGAATGGCGCGCGAAGTTCGATTTCGTCAAGAAACCGGTTGCCAATTGCTTCGCCGTACCAGTCGGCGAGGTCCGCTCCCGTGAGATCAAAACGCAACCGAAGAGGGTTTTCAAAGACGCCAATCAACATTGACTCGCGCCCTAGCCGCGATCGCAACGAAAATTTGACATCGTCCCAAAACGGAATGTCATTGGCGCCACGCTTCAAGCCATTCCAGTACGCCTGAATGCGGGTGAGATCTGGTCCCAGTTCGTCGGGAAGAGAAAAATTATGAACGCCTGCTGCCATCGATCAGCCCTTCTTCGCGCATGGGGTATCAAAACAATGAACATCTTAGCGGCTTGGAAAGCCCCCTTGAAGGAGATCTGACAGCCGAATTTCTACAGAAAGTAGTCTATTCATTGCAGCCATCTCTGTCATCAATTGAAGTCTACATCTCATTTCTCACCCGTGGCCATGACATGCATCAAGCCCGCAGGAGTCGACCTCAACAATTATTGCTTGATAAGCATGCTCGCCCTTTTTGACCGAATTGGTCGATGCTATGCAACCGGTGGCTCCAAGAGAACATTACTGGTCCGGAGGCCGTTGACGCATGTCGCAGCGAAGCGAACCAGAAAGTGACCGTGGAAACCTGCTTCTTCGGTTCTTGTCTAGCGCAGCTGGATTTTGGAAAGGCAGGTCCGGCCGCCTGAGCTGGCCTTTGAGTATTGGGTTAATCGCAATCGCGCTCGCGCAGCTCACGATACAATACTTGCTGAACTACTGGAATCGCGATTTCTTCAATGCGCTCGAACGTCACGACGGCGCTTTACTCTGGAGCGAAGCCCTCATTTTCATACCACTTGCCTGCTCCAATATTGCGCTCGCTGTCGTGTCGGTATGGGGCCGCATGACGATGCAGCGCAAATGGCGCCAATGGCTCACAACCCACCTCATCACGTCTTGGTTGACCCAGAACCGTTACCGGCGACTTAAATTCGTTAGCGGAGAATACCAGAACGCTGAATACCGCATTTCGTTCGACGCGCGGATCGCGACCGATGCTCCTGTAGACCTGGCATTTGGGTTGCTCACTTCCGCATTGACGGCACTTGTATTCATTCATGTCCTTTGGTCCGTGGGGGGCAGTTTCACCCTCGTCCTTTCGGGACGCGAGTTGACCGTGCCGGCCTACCTTGTGGTCGGCGTCGTCGCTTACTCGACCGCGTTCACGGCGATAATGATTGCTGTCGGTCGCAACTTGACTTCAGTGATCCAGGCGGAAAACCAGGCAGAAGCGGAGCTACGGGCGGCGGCCAGTCATATCCGTGAAATCGGAGAAGGAACGCCATCGGCTGCGGCCGAGCCAGAAGACCACCGCAGTCTTTGGCATGCACTGCGCCAGGTCCTTCTGCGTTGGCGTCAATTGTGCCGGCAGCTGATGGGCACGACGATGGTCTCGCAGACTGATGTTTTGCTTGCACCTGTATTTGCGTGGATACTCTGTGCTCCCAAATTTCTCGCCGGGAGCATGATGCTTGGCGAACTCACACAAGCGGCGGCCGCATTTGTAATGGTGCAGGCCGCATTCAACTGGATCGTCGACAATTACCAGCGGCTGGCCGATTGGCGCTCATCGGCTTATCGTGTCGCGACGCTGTTGCAGGCGCTCGATGATGTTGATCGAATTGACTCAACGACGCCATCGCATGATCCGGATAACTTGCAGGATAATTGTGCATCGAAACCGCCAGGAGATCACCCATGAAGGTCAAGGACTTTATGACGCGTCAAGTCGTGACGGTTACACCAGAAACCTCGATCTTGGATGCGGCTCGCCTGATGCTGGACCATAAGATTAGCGGCTTGCCGGTCGTAACCGACGAAGACCGCGTTGTCGGCATCATCAGTGAGCACGATCTCCTGCGTGGCGGAAAGAGCGATGTACGGGCGAAACGGATGCATTGGCTCCGTTTGATGATAGAGCGGGCTAACCTTGCAGACGCATCCGCACGGTTTCAAGAACGCAAGGTTCGCGAATCGATGACCTCCGATCCCGTAACGATCACGGAGACGGCCCCGCTCGAAGAAGCCGGACGTTTAATGGGAGAGAACGATATCAAGAGATTGCCAGTCGTACATGACAATAAATTGGTGGGCATTATTGCTCGGGCCGACATAGTTCGGGCGATTATTCTTGCCGCGCGCAAGATCACGGATGCGGCAAAGCGCAATGAAATGACAGATGCGCGATTGCTTGAATTGGAACGGCAATCGCTCCTACATCGAGCGCGCCTGCAAAACTAACGCAGCACGCCTTAGATAAATTGCTGAAATCTTCCTCCCGGGAGGAGACTCCAACCACGCCACTTGAAGAAAATTACGACCGATCGATTGTCAAGCGATCTTCGACAGCTGCGACTCCTGGAACTGACCAAGCCGCGTCTTCGACCGCCCGGCGCTCGGCCCAGGTATCAACGGTACCCTCAAGAACGACCTTGTTACCGCTCTGTACGCAGACGCTGATCGCATTCGCTCCAACCTCCGCATGCCGATTGAGGGCGGACTCGATCTTGCTCTTAACATTCGCCGAATCGATGTGCGGCCTTATGGTAATCATGTTGGTGATTCCGCGCACACCCGACAATTTGCGAACGTCTTCTTCCGCAGACGTCTTCTCAAAATACCAGTTCACGCTGCCGCTCAGCGTAAGCCACCCGTCGTGCACCAATACCTCGACCGCGTCTCGGGGAACAAGGACGTCCCAGGTTAAAATATCATAAGCTCGCTTGGCAAGCTGGTCATCCGACGTCCTCTTTTCATAGGGAAGATGCACTTCAATATTCTCTGCGATGGCGTGTACGCCCTTGACACGACGGGTCGCAGCTATGGCGGCGAGCTTTTCCACGTAGCTGTCGACGTGCCCACCGAGAGTCACGACGCCGTCATCGACGGCGACACCGATGTGCTCTCCACAGAAGCTTGGGTCAAATTCAAGCTCGTCGATGATATCTTGTCGGAGTTGAGCGTCAGTCATAATCATTCCTCCAAAAAGGGGATTTAACTAGCGACACTGTGCTTCCGCAGAAATCACCTTGATCGACATCAAGACCTGGCGCGCAGCTTCAAAAAGGTAAAATATGATCCCACCGGACGGCTTGACGCATATCAAGTCGCGCCATCCGCGCCATGCATACATAAACCCGTCATTCGGAGGCCAATTTCCTTTCGAACGGAGAATATTAATGAGCACATCCGGCATCCCCGTCTTCGATCACACCGTTCAAGAGACCAATGTCTGGCTCAAGGCCGTTGCTGAGGAACTTCAGCTTGATCGCCACAACGCATACATTGCATTGCGGGCCGTGTTGCATGCGTTACGCGACCGATTGCCTCCGGAGGTCGCGGTTCATCTCGGCGCGCAGCTGCCAATGCTGATACGCGGCTTCTATTACGAAGGCTGGCACATGGCGGGAAAACCGACCAAAGACCGTCACGTCGAGGAATTTGCCGAGCACGTTCTGAAAGATTTGCCGCCACAATTTCCGCTGGATGCGCTGACTGTGAGCCGCGGCGTGTTCGAGGCCCTCTGGGAGAAGCTCGATCCAGGCGAGTTTGCAAAACTCATGGACGACCTGCCGGTTTCTCTCAGAACACTCCGGCGCTGAATTTGCGCGACCAGGCCGACCAAGCCATTTCTACGCGACAGCGGACGGCGTCCGCTAGCCAATCCTCACCGGCCACCGCGCTCGAAATGGCGGGTCGCCAGCGCGATATATCGGTTTCGGAGTTCTTTCTCAAGAATCGTCATCTGCTCGGTTTCGATAGCCCCGCGAAGGCATTGGTCACCGCGGTCAAGGAAGCGGTGGACAATGCTCTCGATGCTTGCGAGGAAGCCGGGATACTGCCCGATATCAGCGTGCAGGTCAGCGAACGCTACGGGAAATCGCGGGTGGTGGTAGTGGACAACGGTCCCGGAATCGTCGAGAGCCAGATCGCCCGCATTTTCGGCAAGCTGCTCTACGGCTCGAAATTCCACAAGCTCAGCCAGTCACGCGGTCAACAGGGGATGGGGATCTCGGCTGCAGGGATGTACGGCCAGCTCACCATCGGCAAGCCGTTGCATATCATCAGCCGCGTCAAGGGCGACAAACTCGCTTCGGAAATGTACGTGTCGGTTGACACCGCCAAGAACCAGCCGGACATCCACAGGAAGAAACGGCTGAAGTGGGATCGTCCTCACGGCACGCGGGTCGAGATGGAGATGGAAGGCCACTATCAGAAGGGGCCGCATTCGGTCGAGGTTTATCTGAAGCAGACGGCCATCGCCAATCCGCACCTGAAAATCACCTACAAGGACCCGCAAGGCGAAGAGGTCTGTTTCGCCCGCAGCACCAGGAAGCTCCCGCCCAGACCGACAGAAATCAAGCCCCACCCTCACGGTATCGAACTTGGGCGGCTTATCCAGATGCTGAACAACACCAGGAGCCGTACGTTGTTGCGGTTTCTGGTGGACGAGTTCTCTTGCGTGGGGAAGACGACCGCCGTCAAGATCATCGAACTCGCCAGCACATTGTCAGACAGGAAATTGAGCGATCGCTCCCATCCGAAACACATCGCCCATGTGCAGGCGACCGCGTTGCACAGGGCCATTCAAAGAACCCGCATCCTGGGGCCGCGAACCGACTGCATCGTCCCGATCGGCGACAAACAGTTGCTGGATGGACTGCACAAGGAGTTGGAGGCGGACTTCTTTACCGTCACTACTCGGCCAGCCGCAGCCTACCGGGGCAACCCCTTTCAGGTGGAAGTCGGCATCGCCTATGGCCGTCCCGGGGAGGCCGACGTTGAAGTCGACAAGCGCGGCAACATGCACAAGAAAGAAGCCCCGGAAACGCATGCCAGCGAGCACCTGATCGCGCAGAAGGACGAACCCGTTCGCCTCTTGCGTTTTGCAAACCGGGTGCCGCTCCTCTATCAGCAATCCAGCTGCGCCATCACCAAGGCGGTGACCCAGATGAACTGGCGGAACTACGGCCTGCACCAGTCAAAAGACGCCTTACCGGTCGCGCCGATGGCGATCCTGGTCCATGTCGCGTCCGTTTGGGTGCCCTATACCTCCGAGTCCAAGGAAGCCATCGAGCCTTATCCGGAAATCCTCAAGGAGATCAAATTAGGGTTGCAGGAATGCGCGCGCAAGCTTGCGCATTACCTGCGTCACGAGGCGCAACTCCACCAGGAATACGACAAGCGATCCTATATCGAGAAATATCTGCCGCACATCGGCATTGCCCTTCAGGATATCCTCGCTCTCAGCAATGACGAACGCGACTCTACCGTGAGGAAGCTCGACGACGTGCTTCACAAGAGCCGCATGACGCAAAGACCCGAGCCATGAACAAGAGCAGCTCCGATATCGCGCGCAGCGATCTCGATGACAAGACTATTGCGCTGATCGAATCGATCGCTGTTCAGGTCCGCACCAGCATCGAGGGCGGCAAGCTGCCGGGCATCAAACTTCCGGTCCGTAGCCTAGACAATGTCAGGTATGATGAATCAAAAGGGTATTTCGAGCTCGGCGATGCGCGCAAGGTGCGCTCGCTGACGGTGACCACGGCGCGGCCGTTCGCGCAAACCCTGCGTTTGATGGCGACTTCACGGGCAATGGTCGAGCGGGGCGACTTCGCGACCAAGCGTGAGATCTATTACATCAGCAAGAACTGGGGAGATTGCCGGTTCGACGAACAGGCCGAATCGGATTCGATCATGGATGACATCGAGGCCATGGCTTCGATGCAAGGGCTGTCGCGGGAGCAGCTGCGCTTCTATCCTGAATCCCACGGCGGCTCGGTCGCAGGTCAACTGACCGTAATCGACAGAAATCCCGCGACGGGAGAAGCGATCGAGATCGACTGCACCAATCTGGGCAGCGGGGCGTACAGCATCCCGCGCTCGGCCGAACATTTGACTTTCCGTACCGATGCGCAATTCGTGCTCGCGATCGAAACCGGCGGCATGTTTCAGCGCCTCAACAATCACCGGTTCTGGGAAAAAGCGCGATGCATCATCGTCGAGATGGGCGGGGTGCCGACGCGCGCCACGCGGCGCTTCATTCGCCTGCTTGCTGACAAGGAGAACTTGCCGGTCTACTGCTTTGTCGATTGCGATCCCTACGGTTTTACCAACATTTATCGCACGCTCAAGGTGGGCTCCGGCAATGCGGCCCACATCAATCGCTTCCTGTGCGTGCCGCAGGCGCGTTTTCTGGGCGTTACGCCGCAGGATATCGTCGACTTCGGGCTTGAGGACGCAACCCACAAGCTGACCGCGACCGACATCAAGCGCGCCCACGACGCATTGCGGAATGATCCATTCATCATGGCCCATCCCGAATGGATCGCCGCAATCAAGCAGCTGCTAAAAATGGGCGTTCGCGCTGAGCAGCAGTCACTGGCCAAATGGGGCCTCAACTACGTCATCGATGAATACCTGCCAAGGAAGCTCGCCAATACAGGCGGTTTCTTGCCGTAGAGGCCTAGACATAGCTCAGCGGATAGCGGCACTGCTTCGCAGCGCGACAAAATGATAGCTTAAGTCATTTATATCATTCAATTTTTTATCTCTATCGGCCCTTAAGAGATTGGATGAACTTGAGCATTTACCGCAAGCAAGCTCCCTACGATCATTCGCTCCGATTGGAGACTAATTCCGCGGCGGGTATTTAGTAACGTTTTTTGTATTTTTCCAAAAAAATCATTCGTCTGTGACCGGATCCGGTGATATAAGCGGTTGTTTCTTCTTGCCTGAGGAAGGAACACATCTTGAGCGAACTTCACGACTGGCTTGTCAGCCAACACCCGGGTCTTCGGACCTACAAATCATTCCATCAAAAAGCGCTTGAGCTTGCCGCTTCCGATGCGGATCACAGGGCGCTGTATCGCCTGCTCGCGAACATGGCGGAACGCTACGTTTCGACTTTCGACGAAGAGCCCTTGCCGGTCGACGTCGCGGCGCTGGCTTATCAGCGCTTCCTCGACATCGTCGGCGATGCCGAGAAATCGATCGGCGCTCCGGTCTCCCAGCGCGTTCAAACCCTGAACAGGATCGCCGCCGCCGAACTCTTTTGAGTTGGCTCGGGCGTTGCCGTCCCTGACTTGAGATCTTGCTGCAGGCCGGATTGAGCAGCGACAGGCCGCTCAATCCGGCGGCGTCGTCTACCCGCGAGCCCACTCCATGTGGAGCGCTGGTGTGCCCTTGGACGACTTTCAACGGTTGCGGGGTTGGAGCAGCACTGACCGACCTCCGTGGCGGGTCGACCACATCGGGGGATCTGCCAGAAATTCCTCGATCTGTTTCCGATCCTTGCTATCGAGCCGTCCTCCCAGGTCCGCCCGGAGGACGTCGTCCCATGTTGCCAGCGGATGCAACGACAGGCCGGCCTGCGCGAGACGATCGGCCGCGCCGGGAAAGGCCGAATGATAGAAAATCGTGAGGACATCGTTCACTGTCGCGCCGGCGGCCCGAAGCCCCCTGGCAAAAGACACCTTGCTGGTTCCATCAGTCGTCAGATCGTCCACCAGAAGAACGCGCAATCCCTCGACCGGGCCGCCCTCGACCTGAGCGTTGCGGCCGATACCGAGCGGGCGCTTGCGCACGTAACGGAGGGGAACATCGAGCGTGTCGGCGAGCCAGGACGCAAGCGGGATGCCCGCGGTCTCCGCGCCGGCGATTGCGTCAAAATTGCCCGGCTTGATCATCGATTCGACCGCGACCGCGGCAAGCCGGACAGCCTCCCGCCACAAACGCGGCTCGCCGATCAGCAGGCGGCAGTCGACGTAGACAGGACTTGCCCAGCCTGCGGCTAGAACAAACGGCCGGTCACGGCTCACCTGTATGGCGCCCGCTTCGAACAGCAGCCGCGCTGTTGCTGCTCCGATCTCGCCGGCCGTCACGGTCCCACCTCACCCAGCGACCAAGGCAGGTTTTCTCCGCCACGAAATATCACGACCTCACCGTCCTCGACGGCAACAGCGGGCGGCATCGAAGCGGCGCGGCGTTTTATCTCGATGGTGCCCTGATTTGGCGGAAGGCCATAGAACTTCGCACCATTAAGCGATGCAAATGACCCCAGCCGACCCAGTGCATTCTCTTCGTCGAACACCTGCGTGTAAGTCTGCAGCGCAGTCGCACCGACAAAGACACCCGCACACCCGCAGGCCGCCTCCTTGGCCTGCGCAAGATGCGGCGCAGTGTCGGTCCCGATGAAAAAGCAGGCGTCGCCGCAAGTGGCGGCGCGGCGCAGGGCAAGACGGTGATGTTCGCGCTTGGCGACCGGCAAACAGTAGAAATGCGGGCGCAGGCCACCCTGAAAGAGCGATGTGCGGTTGATCACCAAATGGTGCGGCGTGATCGTCCCCGCGACGCGCGGGGCATGGGCTCGAACGATTGCAACCGTCTCTTCCGTCGTGACGTGTTCTACGACCACTTTCAGCCCCTGATACTGGCTCAACAGGGGCAACAGGGTCTGCTCCATGAAAACAGCCTCGCGATCGAAGATATCGATCGCGGGATCCGTGGCCTCGCCGTGAATCAGGACCGGCATGCCGATGCGCTCCATCCGCTCCAGCACCGGACGCAGCCCCTTGATGTCCTTGACGCCATGATGCGCATTGGTCGTGGCGCCGGCCGGATAGAGCTTTGCCGCGATCCACACGCCCTCGGAATGGCCTCGCTCGATTTCCTCGGCCGACGTCATGTCCGTCAGGTAACACGTCATGAGCGGCTCGAAATCGCTTCCGACCGGGCGCGCCGCAAGAATGCGCGAGCGGTAAGCGGCGGCAGCATCCACGGTGGTAACCGGCGGCACCAGATTTGGCATGACGATGCCGCGTGCGAACTGTGCCGCCGTGAAAGGCAACACCGCGCGCAGCATCGCTGCGTCGCGCAGGTGGATATGCCAATCATCGGGACGCCGAATCCTTACGCTGTCCACCGGATTGGAGCGGACGGACGTCGACGCGTCGAAAAGTGTATCCAGGCTCATTGCACAGCCTCTGCCAGCACTTGTCTCATAACGGCGACACCCGCCATGAAATCAGATATCTTCATATCTTCGTAGGGATTATGCGAGCCATTTTCGTTGCGGACGAAGATCATGGCGCTTGGAATTCCAGCGTTGGCAAAGACTGCGGCATCGTGGCCGGCGCCGCTCGGAATTGGTTCATCGGGCAACCCCAGACTGCGTGCCGCAGCGCGTAATCTTTCGACCCAAACGGAGTCCATGACTGCAGGGGCCGACTGCAATCGCCGGTCAAGCTTGAACTCTACGCCACGTTCCTCGCCAATGCTCGCGCATTCCGACACAAACAGGTCGTAAAATGCCTCCAGCGTCTCCTGGCTCTGGCTCCTCACCTCGAAGCTCAGTCTCAGCATCCCCGGAATGCGGGCAATCGCGTGCTCCGAACTGTCCGTGCTCATCACGCCGGATGTGACAACGAGGTCTCGCCCTTGCTCCAGTAGCGTTCGCCAATGACGGTCGAGATGAGTGATCAATTCTGCGGTGGCGAATACGGCATCGCGGCGCAGCCAGCGCGGCACCGCGCCGGAATGGCCGGCCTCGCCGACGCATTCCACGACGCGATGGCGGATATTACCACGAATGCCCGTAACGATTCCGATCGGCAATTCGCGCGCGACCAGCACCGGTCCCTGCTCGATGTGCAATTCGACCCAGGCCGCGACGCGTCTGGGATCGAGCAGCACCTCGCCTCGCGCAATGCGATCGACATCCGCCCCCACATCGCACATGCAATCGGCCAGCAAGCGCCCGGTCACCGCGTGGGGCGCCGCGAGGTCGTCCGGCGCGAGAAGACCGAATAATGCGCTCGACCCCATATATGCTTTGCCGAACCAGGCGCTTTCCTCGCCGCGCAGCCCAAATAACTTGAGCGTTCGCCGCGGGACGATCCCCTCCCTTCTCATTCCGGCCAGCACGGCAAGCCCGGCTATTACGCCCGCAGCGCCGTCGAAATTGCCGCCTTGCGGAACCGAGTCCAGATGCGACCCGCAAGCCAGAAACGGGAGGTCGGGTTCGCTGCCAGCCAACGTCACAACAAGATTTGCGGCTGCGTCACGCTCGGCGGTCAGGCCGAATTCCCTTGCCGACTCCTCGACAATGTCGAGAGCAAGCGATTCGCCGGGTCCAAAACTCTCGCGCGTGATGCCGACGCCATCGCCTGTCGCGGCACGAAGTTGCGCAAACAGTTTTTCACAAAGCTTCGTATCGATCGCGCCGTCGATCGGCGGCAACGTCGCGTTGGCCGTCAACGCATTCATTGCCGCGGCGCCACCCACGCCAGTTCAGGCTCATCGGCCTCCTCGCTCAAGATAGCGCCGATCAGATCGGCCACTCTGGGAATGTCGCGGCGCTCGCAGAATTTCTTCAGACCGTCGATGATGGTGACCATTGCGGCCGGCTGAACGAAGGTCGCAGTCCCGACCTGCACCGCCGCCGCCCCGGCCAGCAGATATTCGACCGCATCTTCAGTCGTTGAAATACCGCCGCAACCGATGATCGGAATCTTGACCGCACGGGAGCACTGGTAAACCTGCCGCAGCACGATCGGCTTCACCGCGGGACCGGAAAGGCCCCCCATAATGTTGCCGAGGCACGGCTTGAAGGTTTCCAGATCGATCGCCATCGCCAGGATGGTGTTTGCCACAACGAGTGCATCTGCGCCCGCCAGTTCAGCCGCACGCGCGACATCGGGAAGATCGCCGGTATTCGGGGTCAGCTTGACCCATAATGGAAGCGGCGTTGCGGCCCGCAACTGCCGGACAACGGTCTCCGTCGAACCAGCGCGCATCGCGAATGCCTTGCCGTCTTCTTCGATGTTGGGGCATGAAATATTGGCTTCAATCGCTGTGATGCCCGGCAGCGTCAATTCGGCAGCGAGCCCGGAGAATTCCTCCGCGGTGGGCGCCGAGATGCTGACCACAAGCGGCGGCTCGTAGCCCATGTAATAAGGCAGGGTATGATCGAGAAAGTGCGGGACGCCCTTCGACGGGATGCCGATCGAGTTGATGAGGCCACCGGCCCGTTCGACGACGCGCGGCAGTGGATTGCCTGCGCGGAGTTCGCGCGTGATGGTCTTTGTGACGAATGCTCCAAGCCGGTTGAAGTCCATGACCTTGTCGAGACCTTCGCCAAATGTTCCCGAGGCCGGCATGACCGGATTAGCGAGCGTCAAGGCGCCAATACGCACTGAAAGATCGATCATGGCAGTGCTTCCATCATGTCGAAGACAGGTCCATCCCAACAAACCCTGCGGTGAACGATCTCTCCCTCGACGTTGAAGTCACGGACGCAGCAGAAGCAGAGTCCAAGACCGCAGGCCATCTGCTGCTCCATCGCGACCTGACCTGGAATGTTGAATTCGCGAGCGAGGCGCTGCTGTACACGCAGGAGACGGCTCGATCCGCAAGTATAGAGGGCTTCGCACCGTCCATCGGCGATCAGCCCGCGCAGGATCCGTTCGACATTCGCCGGCCCGCTGGTACTTTCGGAATCGGTCACCGTAACGACATCGGCGCCCTGCAGCCGGAAAAGATCAACCGACACCAGAAGCTCAGGGCGCCGGGCGCTCAGAATTGCGGTTACCGATGTGCCGTTGGCTTTCGCCGCCTTGGCAAGAGGCGCAAGCGTCGCCAGGCCGGCGCCCCTTCCGACCGCCACGATATGGCGAAGGCTGGCGTTCAGCGTAAAACCGACGCCGAGAGGTCCCATGATGTCCAGCCTGTCGCCGACCTGCAGCGCCGCAAGTCCGCGCGTTCCGGAGCCGGTGACCTTGTAAAGGAATTCGACCTTGTTCCGCAGCGGGTCCACTCCATAAAGGCTCATGGGCCGTCGAAGAAAGGGCTGTTCTCCCTCCAGATGCGGGCACAACAGTTGGAAGAACTGACCGGCGGTCGCCGTTGCGGAAACAGCTCCGCAGCCGACAACAAGGCGATGATATTCGGCGTTCACCTTGTGGTTGGACAGCACCTCGGCAGGTTCGGCCACCACGGAGGCTGCCCACGGCGCCTCCTCACCTCGGCACTTCTCGCCGGCGCGGTCGGCGTACCTTGACGAGGAGACGATAGTTGGGTGGGACATAATCTGCCTCATAGCATGATCAGGCGAGCTCCACGCCGACGCGCTCCGGAACAAGCAGGAACAGCGCGACGATGTCCAGAATGTAGAGCAGCGCAAGCAATGCGATCGCGGTTTGGAAACCGTACACCGCACTTACCGCGCCAACAGCCAGTGGCCCGAATCCAGCCACTCCCCTGCCGATATTGAAGAAGACGTTCTGCGCCGTTGCGCGAGCAGCCGTCGGATAGAGCTCGCTGATCAGGGCGCCATAACCGCCCAACATCCCGTTCACGAAGAAACCCATGATGGCGCCGCCTATGAGCAGCGCCGCCGGATCGACGAGCTGCGAATAGATCAAGACCATGGCCGCTGCACCGATCATGTAGGAAAAAAACGCAGGTCGACGGCCAACCCGATCCGCAATGTGCCCGAACATCATGATACCGAGCGCCATACCGGCGATCGTAACGGCGGTCCAGACAGCCGATTGCGTCAGGCCATAGCCGAATCGAGTCGAGAGATAATTCGGCAGCCAGATCATGATGCCGTAGTAGCCAAAGTTCTGCACTGAACAGAGGATGACCATTCCGACGCTTGTCTTGACGGTTTGCGGATCTGAAACCAAGAGTCGCAGCGAGAATGCGGCATCCGGATCACGCGCCTTGTTGGCCACGAAAACCTCCGGCTCGTGCAGCGTACGCCGAATGAAATAGGCCGCCACCGCCGGGAAGATGCCGACGAGGAACATGCCGCGCCAGCCGATCACCGGCAGCAAGATTGGCGTGACAAGGGCGGCGGCGAGAACACCTAGTTGCCACCCTAGTCCCACGTAGCAAGATGCACGCGCTCGCTTGGCGGCCGGCCAGGCTTCCGCCACCAGCGCCATGCCGATGCCAAATTCGCCACCAAGCCCAAAACCCGCGACGGCCCGATAGATCAGCAAGTCCCAATAGCCCTGGGCCAACGCACACATGCCCGTAAACACGGCAAACAGGACAATGGTCCATGTCAGGACACGTACGCGACCCAGCCGATCGGACAGCATGCCGAAAACCAGCCCACCGAGAACCGCGCCAACCAGCGTTGCGGTGACAAACGACGCCCCCTCGGCTGGCGTCAGATGAAGATCTGCGGAGATGGGACGCAACATGAAACCAAGAATCAAAAGGTCGAATCCATCCATCGCGTAACCGAGCGCCGACCCCCAAAGGGCTCTCCACGCTTCGGTGTCTTCATTCCGGACAGCACTCTTCGAGAGAGCTAGTTCGGCAACGTCTTGAATCTGGCTCACAATGATCCCCCAATCCCCGATTTGCTTTCTGAACTCGTCAAAGAATGAAATGATAACCAAAGCCGCCGGGTAAAGTCTTCGGCTAGGTCACGTCTCAGCAACCACAATGCAGCGTCAGCCCGAGGTTGGCCCATGGCCCGCTCCTCCGGGCGCTTACGATGCGCCGCTTGCCGCGCAGGCCAAGCTGTTGCGCGGGAGAAAGCGTCGTCGAGACCCGGCGGGGAACTGCCCAAAGGATCAACGAAACGCGAGTTAAAACCCGCTTCGTCTAGAAATCAAGACTATTCTATATTCATAGACGGCAAAATTTGAGGCGCCGTGAATAGCCTGCAAACCACGGATCGCGCCGTTGTCCCAGGCCAGTCTGCTCACGAAGCAAGCGCTCCGGCATCTCGGTTTGCGACGGTGTGGAGCCCGCCCGGACATCAGCAATGGCGTCAGGGTTCGAAATGCAAACACGCAAAGACTGCCCTAGCTTTGAGGCTCCTTGAGACACTTCCGCAGCAGAGCCGCGCCGCCCTCGCCCTTCGAAGCACGCTGCCACATCTGCTCAGCCAGCTTTTGGTACAGATTGACCGCCTCTTCTGCGCCGGTGACCGATGCCACCCCAAGCCGGACATTCGGGAGTTCGCCCAGGCGAAACGGGCTGACACCGACCAGCGTCGTTCCGTCGCGCATGCGGCAGATTTCGAAGGTCTGGTTAGGTAGCGTGTCATCGACAACCCCGATCTGAACGCCGACCGGTTCGTTCTCCATGATGTCTGCGATTCGCTCGACTTCCTTGCGCGCCGCGAGCCGGCGCTTGTCGCGCTCGGACCTGGAAAGGTTGTACGTACCGATCAAGCCGGTCCGCAGAAGTCGCCTCACCTGCGTCGCTCCGACGATGCCAACGAAGCTTGTCGCGCCGCTCGAAACAGCGGCTCTTCGCTTTCCCAGGATCTCGAGGAGGTCTTCGATTTCCGCCTGCGCTCTCTTGCGGCTGGGAAGTCCCTCCGGAAGGCCCTCGACCAGCATGTCACGCAGAATTTTTGGATACTCGTCCGATGTCAGCAGAAAGGTCACCGGTTCGTAATAGACCAGGACACGTTCGGAGGCTTGTTCAATCTGACGCAGACGCTCGAAGTACGCAATCGCGCTTGAGAAATATTCGGTCCCTACGCCGAGAAGCGATGGCAAGGAGGTCTGGAGGAGGTCAGCGATACGTTCAAGCGTCTCGAGCTTAACAGGGCCTTCGCCCTTCTCGTAATTGTAGAGCGCAGCGCGCGATATCCCGAGTTTCTGGGCGGCCTCGTCAGGAGACAGGCCTGCACCCATCCTGTGCGCACGAAGACGCTGCCCTACCTGGAAATAATCGATTGCCATGAATTCCGAACGGCTGTTGGCGCCTGCGGAAAACCCTAGCCAGATTTTAGGTAAGCGGTCTAGGTCCGTGACGACAAGGACTTCAACATTTTAAATGCCCGCTGCGAGGGTTCAGACGCTACAGGAGCGTTCTCTAATTGCGGGCGCGGGGTCAACCAGTTTCTGGGTTTCGTGAGGCCAGGAAACGTTACCTCGATCGGCGAATCGTAGTGGCCGATTGACCAACTGGACCATAGGTCTCGTGAATGTTCCTCGGACTAGAATTAAGCCGCCCGTATGGTAGCGAAGAACCCTTCAACCTGGGAGCGAAGCGTTTCTGACTGCCGCGAGAGTTCGTTGGCGGCCGAGAGAAGCTGGGTTGCGGTCTGCCCGGTCTCGCCCGCAGCTTGGCTTACACCGCCGATATTACTTGAAACTTCCTGCGTGCCACGCGCGGCCTCCTGAACGTTACGCGCGATTTCGCCTGTCGCCGATCCTTGTTCCTCGACCGCAGCGGCTACCGCGGTGGTGATTTCGTTCACCGAGGCAATTGTCGCGCCGATCTCGTGTATCGATTCGACGGATTCCTTGGTCGCTGCCTGAATAGCAAGGATCTGCTGGCCAATTTCTCCGGTCGCCTTCGCGGTTTGCTCCGCGAGCGCCTTTACCTCGGATGCCACGACGGCAAATCCTCTGCCGGCTTCCCCGGCGCGCGCCGCTTCGATTGTCGCATTCAACGCCAAGAGATTGGTCTGGCCTGCAATAGTGTTGATCAACTCGACGACGTCGCCGATTCTTTGCGCTGCTGCTGCGAGACCTTGAATCGTGGCGCTGGAGTGGCTGGCTTGCTCGACCGCCTTGCCCGCTATTTTGGTAGACTCGGCAACCTGACGGCCAATTTCAAGTACCGAGGACGACAACTCCTCCGTCGCGGACGCAACCGTCTGGACATTGGCGGAGGCCTGTTCCGAGGCTGCGGCAACGGCGCTCGATCGGCGGCTGGATACTTCCGCGTTGGACGCCAGCATATTGGCGGAATCCTGCAGCTTCGTTGCCGAGCCTCCAACAGACTCAAGTACGATCTTCATCTGATTGTCAAATTCTTGGATAGCGGCCGTCAGCTTGTCCTGCTTTTTCTGGCGATCGGCCAGCATCGCTTCCTGGTAGACAGAAATCGCGATGTCCATGTCCAGCATCACGGCACAGTTGAGTGCGGTGAGGATGTCGGAGAGATGGGTCGATTTCCAACGATACTTACTGACGGCAAGCCGCGCGAGCTGACTGAGAACAAAGTTGTAGCCGCCAATATACCAGCGCGGTTCAAGGCCGATCTTGTTATGGATGAAGCCAATCGTCCGGGCACCCTGCATATACTCGTGATCGAAACGGCCGTTGAATAGACGCGTCCAATGGGTACCCTGCGCGATCTTGAGGCGAGGAATATCGCTGCCGATCAGGCGTGCAAGTTGAGGTTCCTTGGTAACGTGCTGATAAAAGCCGTCGAGCAGCTTCGGCAGCTCCGGCTCAACGACTTTCCAAAATTCGCGCAGCAACTCGCCGGTCCTGGCGTCGATACGCATGAACCGCATTCTGGTTTCGCGATCCTGACTGCCGCCAGCGCCGTTAGCTGCTGCGCCCGATGGGAGGTTCGATGGGGTCATGCGTTGTGCTCGACTGCTGTCGTAGAAAATAACCGGCTCGTGGTCTGCATGGAGATCACTGCAATACGCACTGCGTCGCGAGGAACTCGACTCGAAAGGCGATGTTCAATTGATATGCACTTTAATTCAGGATGCGGAATATTGGTTAACGAAGGCCTTATGCCGCAAACTCCACGCCGCTCAAAAAAACAGCAAGAAGAACTGATCGAGATACGCAGGGCGTGGGTTCGATCACTGACACAACTCTTGCCAGTCGCCGATCAAGCCGATCCGCGCCATCGACCCGTGCGCGCGAGAGCGAAAGACCAAATCTCTAGATCGCTCTCCCTGGGAGCGGCATCGGCAGGGTCGACAAGCGACCCACAATCTGTCAAGCGGCGCGGATCTTGGCGAGGAATCCGTTCACATCCCCTCGCAGTTTGTCCGCCTGGCGGCTGAGGTCGCCCGCGGCGGCGAGTACCTGCGTGGCGGCCGAGCCGGTCTCCTCGGCCACCTCGTTGACGCGAGCGACATTAGCGGCCACCCCATTGGTGCCCTGCGACACCAGTTGAATATTGTGTGAGATATCCCGCGTCGCGGCGCCCTGCTCCTCGACCGCCGCAGCGATCGTCGTGGCGATCTCGTTCATCTCGCGAATGGTCCGCCCGATCGCCTTGATCGCTTCAACCGCGTTGGTGGTCTCGCCCTGGATAGCCGCGATCTGCGTCGAGATATCCTCGGTAGCCTTCGCGGTCTGACTGGCAAGCGCCTTCACCTCATTGGCCACGACCGCGAAACCCTTGCCGGATTCTCCGGCCCGCGCCGCCTCGATGGTCGCGTTGAGCGCCAGCAGGTTAGTCTGAGAGGCGATATTCTGGATGAGCGATACGACCTCGCCGATCTTTTGCGCCGTCTCCACCAAGCCCTGGATAGTCGTATTGGTACGGTCCGCCTCGACGACGGCGGTGCCGGCTATCTCGGCCGACTGCGTTACCTGACGGGAGATCTCGCTGATCGAGGCGTGAAGCTGCTCGGTGGCCGCCGCCACTGTCTGTACATTGGTCGAGGCTTGTCCCGAGGCCGTGGCGACGGCCGTCGCTTGCCTGCTGGTTTCCTCGGCGGTGGTCGACATGCTTCCGGCGGTGGCATGCATCTCCGTCGAAGCGGCGGTCAGGGTGTCGAGCGCCTCGCTGACCTGTCTGTCGAAAACCGCGATGTGCCCTTCGACGTCGCGCTGACGCGTCTCCTTTTGAGCTTGCTCCTGCCGTTGCGCGGCCTCGAGCCGGCGCGTGGTGATCGCATTCTCCTTGAAGACCTGCAGAGATCGGGCCAGCCCGCCAACCTCATCGGCACGATCGGCGCCTTCGATCGCGATGTCGAGGTCGCCCTTGGCAAGCTTCGCCATCTCGCGGGTCATCGCTGCGAGCGGCTTGGATATCTGAAACAGCGCGATCCAGCCGAGGATGCCGAACGCGCAGACGAGACCCCCGACGGCGCCGGCCACCAGCCACTCACGCGTCTGTGTCGCCATGGCGACGCTGGCATCACGCGCCGCCTGCATCTTCTCCACGTTCATGGTGATGAGCTTGCCAACCACCTCCATGGCGACCTGACGATGTTTTGCGGCCACGCCACGCGAATAGGCAAAGGCCTCTTCCATCTTGCCCGCGAGGGCGAGTTCAAAGACGTGGGCACTTGCCTCCTGCCGGTTGTTGACGGCGGTGCGAAAGGCTTCGATGAGGGCGCGTTGATCCGTACCGGGAGTGATGGTCTCGAGACGGCTGATCGCATCGAGCGCAGCAGCCGTGGCCTTATTATAGGTTTCAATATTTGCTTTCGCCGCCTTGCCGTCAGCGGCGCTGAGAATGACGTTTTTTTCGCTGACAGCGGCGCTGTTGAAGTTGCTTTCGGCCTGAAGGGCGAGTTGGACCCGCGATGCGTTTCTATCGACCAGCGCGGCAGCGGTTTCCGACAAATTGGTCACGGACAGCGAGGCGTAGAGCACGATCGCAATCGAGACGACAGCGATGATCGTTGCTGGCACTGCGATCTTGCTAATGATCGAAATATTCCGGAATCCAAAAAACATTCAACCCTCCCGTGGTATACTGTATGTCATACACCGCAGACCTTAAGGACCTATTAGGCATCAATGGCATAAGCCGCTCGCCGGACATTAACGATTCGGTAGTGAATCGTGGCTTGGCGCTTCGATGCGGCAAGCCCGCCGCCATCGTCGGCCGGACGCCGCACCAGAAGGATGAGCCGCCGCGAACGCGGCGGTTCGATCAGGCCGCGCGAATATTGGCGAGGAAGCGATCGACGTCGGTGCGCAGGGTCGCCGCCTGGCCGCTCAGCTGCTCTGCCGAGTGCAGGACCTTGTTGGCCGCCGATCCGGTCTTGTCGGCCGCCTGGTTGACGGATGCGATGTTGCCCGAGACCTGGCCGGTTCCTTGCGCGGCTTCCTGGACGTTGCGAGCGATCTCCTGTGTCGCCGTACCCTGCTGATCGACGGCAATGGAAATCGCAGACGTAATCTCGTTGATGGCCCCGATGGTGCGGCCGATACCCTCGATGGCCTGTACCGCTTCCGTGGTCGCATCCTGCATGGCACCTACCTGCGCCGATATCTCGTCGGTCGCTTTTGCGGTCTGGCTGGCAAGCGATTTGACTTCGTTGGCCACCACCGCAAAACCCCTGCCTGCTTCGCCGGCACGGGCCGCTTCGATCGTTGCGTTCAAAGCCAGCAGATTGGTCTGGCTGGCGATGTCGCTGATGAGCTTGACAACATCGCCGATTTTCTGTGCCGCCGCTGACAGGCCCTGAACCGTGACGTTGGTGCGGTTCGCCTCGGCGACCGCCTGACCCGCGATCTCCGTCGATTGCGTGACTTGCCGTCCGATTTCCGAAACTGACGACGACAATTCCTCGGTCGCGGCGGCAACCGTCTGCACATTGGCCGAAGCCTGCTCGGCCACAGCGGCCACGGTGGTCGCCTGCTGGCTGGCTTCTTCGGCGGTGGCCGACATGCTCTTTGACGTCGCCTGCATTTCCGTCGCGGCGCCGCCCAGGGTATCGAGGGACGCCCGGACGCCACGCTCGAATTCATCGGCCATTCTGGTGAGCAGAAGTTTCCTCTCGGCGTCGGCTTGAGCCTTCAACACGTCCTGCTCGCCGCGGAGCCGGGTCGCCTCAATCATGTTGTCCTTGAAGATCTGCACCGATTTCGCCATGGCGCCGACTTCATCGCCCCGCCCGAGAGCCGGAATTTCGGTCGAAGTCTCGCCCTCGGCGATCTTGCGCATGGCTGCCGTCATGGCGTTGATCGGGGTCACGATGCTGCCGCTGAGCAGGTAAAACAGGCCGGCGACCAGCAACAACGCCACGCCGACCATCATCCCCATTTGGCGCGCCTGAGCCCAAAAGATCGCATTGACGTCGTCCATATATATGCCCCCGCCAACCGTCCAGGCGTAAGGCTTGAACTCGACCGCGTAGGACATTTTCGGAAGCGGCTCGCCCCCCGCGGCGCGAGGGAAGCGGTATGACGCGAAGCCTCCGCCGTTGGCTGCCAGTTCCATCTGCTTGCGCACGAAGAAGACGCCGTCGGAGTCTGCCGCATCGTACAGATTCTTGCCTTCAACCTTTGGGTTGGGATTGGCCACCGCCACGCCTTTGGCGTCTATGCCGTAGAAATAATCGTCCTTGCCAAAGCGAAATGTGCGCAGCAGGACCTTGCCGCGTTCGACGGCTTCGGCCTCGGAGAGCCCTGCCTGGCGGGAGGCCTGATAATTCATATCCAGCGCCTGCCGCGCGAGCAAAACGACGTCCTGGAGCTTGGCCTTGCGATCGTCGAGAAGGTTGTTCCACAGCGCCGAAAGACCGACGCCAGCGACGGCGGCGATGCCGAGGACTGAAAGACCAATCATGATCAATAACTTGTAAGAAATCCTCATATTACCAAGCATTGCGCACCTTATCGCTGGGGTGACAGTCGCCGGAGTGGCGTCAGACTTTGCGCATGGTTAGCTCAAATTAATGAAACAGCCCCTAATGCCGGCCAGCATCGGTTAACCAGGCCGATTTCATTGAATCTTGTGGCCGACATCCGTCCGGCGCGGCGGACGGGCAGCAGGACCGGCGATAAGATTTTCTTGTCTTTTCAATTACTTGGTCGAACAAGAAGCGTCCTAGCCGCAAGAATCGGCGTCCAAATCAGCCTTGGTTCGGGCGAAGGAGCCTTAAGCTCAGAACCGAGCATCCGCCGGCGATCAGAACAAAGGCGACGACGCAGGCCCCGACGGTCAGACTTCCTGTCCGTTGAGACACGTATCCGAACAGCACGGGGGCGACCAAGCTTCCGATTTGGCCGACGCTGCTGATGAAAGCGATGCTGCCTGGCAACTCCTTCTCGGAAAGAAAGCCAGTCGGAATGGTCCAGAACAGGGCGATGGCAGATAGATAGCCGACAGCCAGCAAGGCCAGGCAAACGATCGAGAGCGACGAGCTCCACGTGGAATATGCAATGGCAATCGCCGCGCAGCCCGCAACGAGGACAGCGGCGAAGAAATGCCCATGCCGTTCCAGCAATCGATCCGAACTGCGGCATAAAGCGAGCATGCCGATCGCGCCTACCGCATAGGGAACCGCCGACAGCAGTCCGACCAGGAATATGCCTGCCACGCCCGAACGCTGGATGATCGTCGGCGTCCAGAAATTGAGGACCGTTCCGGCCCAGGTGACCGAGAAATAGCCGAAGGTTGCCATCCACAGCATCGGCTTCCCGAGTGAAGACAGGAAGGCCTGAAAGCCGGAATGGCTTTCAGCCCGGCCTTTGACCGCCAGATTGACCGTGAGCAAATCCTTCTCGCTCCCTGACAGCCAGTTGGCATCTCGCGGGCCATCGTCCAATACGAAGAAAGCGGCAATGCCCATCAGCACCGGCAGCATTCCTTCGATCAGGAAAAGCCACTGCCAGCTCTTGAATCCGAGTGAGCCGCCCAGTTGCTGCATGATCAAGCCAGAAATCGGTCCGCCGACCATCCCTGACACCGCAATGGCGAGCACGAAGAATGACATCACCCGCCCGCGTATCCGGTTGGGAAACCAGAACGTCAGATAGAGAATGACGCCGGGGAAGAATCCGGCTTCAGCGGCCCCCAGCAGGATGCGAGCGAAATAGAACTCCGCCGGCGTCGAGACGAAAGCCATGGCCATCGAGATGAGGCCCCACAGGCACATAATTCGTGTGATGGTTTTGCGCGCGCCGATCTTCTGCAGAAGCAGATTGCTCGGCACCTCGAACAGGATGTAGCCGACATAAAACAGGCCGACACCTAGGCCATAAGTTGCATCGCTCAGGCTCAGATCACCCTGAAACTGCAATTTGGCGAAGCTGACATTGACGCGATCGATATAGTTCAGAACGTAGCAAATGAAGATAAAGGGAATGATCCGCAGGATCACCTTCCGGTAAAGACCGCTTTCGCCATCATCTTCCGCAATCGCAAGACCCTCGGCCCGTTGTTGCAAAATCTTCTCCACCGCGCGTCCTACCAGAGGGCCTGCCTGATTGTCAGGACAGAGGCGGCTACGTCCTTGCGTCCTGGATGCTGGCCGCATCCCTGATCGCGGTATAGATCTCGTCGAGATCGGCTGAAGCGACGCAATAAGGCGGCATCACATAGATCGTATTGCCAAGCGGACGCAGCAGCAAGTTGCGGCTGCCAAAGAAGGCCTGAAGCTTCGGGCCGATCCCGGCGAGATAGCCGCTATCGCGCGCCTCCAGCTCGAGCGCGGTAATCGTGCCGGTCCGGCGGACATTCTTGAATCGCGCATCGGCACGGAAAGGCGCGATGGCCTGTTCCTGCATCGCCGCGACGGCGGCGACGTGCGAACGGATCGCCGGGTCCTGCCACAAATCAAGATTGGCCCTGGCGGCGGCGCAGGCGACCGGGTTGGCGGTATATGAGCTCGAATGAAAGAACGTGCGTGTGCGATCGCGCGAAAAGTGCGCGTCGAAAATCTCAGTGCGGCACAGCGTCACCGCCAGCGGCAGCGATCCACCCGTGAGGCCCTTTGAGTAACAGGCGATGTCCGGCGTCACGTCAGCCTGCTCGCAGGCGAACAAGGTCCCGGTCCGGCCCCAGCCGGTCATGACCTCATCCGCAATGAACAGAACCTCCGACGCTTCGCAAATCCGCTTCATCTCCTTCAGCACCCAGGCGGGATACATCAACATCCCGCCGGCGCCGAGGATCAGCGGCTCGACAATGAAGGCGGCCGGCTTTTCGTTGCGAACCGCGGCCTCGAGCGCATCGAGCGTCGTCTGTTCATGGCCGTGAGCCGGAAACGGGATAGTCGTAACGTCGAACAACAGCGGTCCATAGGCAGCGTTGAATACCCCGCGTGCGCCGACCGACATCGCCCCGATGGTGTCGCCATGATAGGAATGCTGCATCACCACGATGCGCGATCGCGGCTCGCCGATATTGTGCCAGTAGCCAAGCGCCATTTTCAGCGCCACTTCCACACTGGTCGAGCCGCTGTCGGAGAAGAAGACGTAGTCGAGACCATCAGGCGCAAGCCTCACGAGCGCCGCGGCGACCTCCTCGGCCGGTTCGTGGGTGTGGCCGGCAAAGATGATCTGGTTGAGCTTCTCGGCCTGTTTCTGAATGGCGCCGACGATGTGCGGGTGGCAATGGCCGTGGGTCACGACCCACCAGGATGCGATCGCGTCGATGATACGACGGCCATCCGCGGTGTAGAGATAGGCGCCGGCGCCGCGCACCACCTTGACCATCTCCGCCTGCAGCGCGTGTTGCGTGAACGGATGCCAGATCGGCGACTTCTTCCGGAGCATCATGGACCAAAATCACCTGGTTTGAACGCGGCCTCGAACGCAGTGCGCAGCGTGCTCCTCGTCAGCGGCGAAAGCCGGGGCAATCGTCCAAGCCGGCGCACCCCTCCAATCTCGCAAATGATGCCCTCGCTTTCCGGATGGCTCTCGCCGATAAAGGCGATGCCGAGAATGTCGAGCTTGCGATTTCGCAGCGCCTCGATCGATAGCAGCGAATGATTGATGGTGCCGAGCGTCGTGCGCGCGCAAAGCACGACCGGGTAACGCCACCTGGCAAAGACGTCGATGTACAGGGTGGTCCGATCGAGCGGGACCAGCAGCCCACCGC
>JBKQRS010000649.1:0-3147 GCA_052143915.1 Bradyrhizobium sp. | reverse complement strand
GGCAAGCTGTCGCTCGGCCACGCTGCGTTTTACGGGATCGGCGCGTACACTTCGGCGTTGCTGGCCGTGTCACTTCACGTACCGACATGGCTGGCGATCCTGGCCGCCGCGCCGGCGGCGGCGGTCGCGGCGGTCCTGATTGGGCCGATCGTATTATGGCTGCGTGGTGCCTACTTCATCATTGTTACGCTCAGCTTTTCGATCGTGTTGCAGTTGGTCATCATCAACTGGGTCGATGTCACCAACGGCCCCATGGGAATTCTGGGAATTCCGTACCCTGCGATCGGTTCTTTCGAATTCTCCAGCAAGACCGCGTATTTCTATCTAGTTGTCACCAGCGCCGTCGTGACGATATGGTGTATCCGCCGGCTGATTAACTCGCGCACCGGCCGCGCCTTCGAGGCCTTGCGCGAGAATGAAAACGTCGCGATGTCGATTGGCGTCAGCAAGCTGCATTATTCGTTGCTCGCTTTCTGCATTGGTGCCGGCTTCGCCGGCTTGGCCGGCGCGCTGTACGCCTATTACGTCAGCGTTATCACGCCGGAAATGTTCGGTTTCGACGTGATGGTCACGATGCTGGTTATGGTTGCCGTCGGTGGAAAGGGCACACTGAGCGGCCCGGTGATCGGCGCCATTCTTGTAACCTTCGTCCCCGAGCAGCTGCGGATGGTGCAGGATTATCGGCTTTCGATATTCGGCGTCGCCCTGATGTTGTCGGTCGTGCTCATGCCGAACGGCGTGGTGAGCCTGGGTCCAACCCTTGGCCACTATTGGCAACGCTGGAGGCGTTCGTGACCGACACTGCGGATGTTCTTCAGGTGAAGGGATTGACCAAGCATTTCGGGGGCGTAACCGCGGTCGACGCCGTCGATCTCGAGGTGAGGCGCGGGGAAATCGTGGGCCTCATCGGCCCGAATGGCGCCGGCAAGACAACGCTATTCAGCTTGGTCACCGGTTTTGTCAAGCCCACTGCAGGTAAGGTCTACTTCCGCGGCGCCGACATCACCGGCATGCCGCCGCATCGCCGCGGTCTGCTCGGGATTGTTTGCACGTTTCAAAAGACGGCATTGTTTCCCAATGTTACCGTGGAGCAGGCGGTACGCATGGGCCAGCACCGCAGCACCAGTGCGGGCGCCATCGATGCATTGCTCCGCACGTCACGTCACCGGCGCGAAGAGGCTATGACACACGTTCGCGCCGCCGAGGTGCTGGATCTCCTCGGGCTCACTGCCTGCGCCCAGCGGCGAGCCGGCAGCTTGTCCTATGGTCAGCAGCGGTTGGTCGAGCTCGCCATCGCTCTTGCCGCCGATCCTGAGCTCCTGCTGCTTGACGAACCGGCCGCGGGCTTGAACGCGACTGAATCGGCCGAACTTGTGAATGTGATAGGGGCGGTGCGCGGTCGCGGCACCAGCGTATTTCTCGTAGAGCATGACATGAGCGTCACAATGCAGGTTTGTGATCGCCTCTACGTGATGGCTTTCGGCGAGAAGATCGCGGAGGGCGGGCCGCGGGAAATCCAGGAGAACGAAGCGGTCATCGAAGCCTATCTGGGGAGTGCGCATGCTGCAGCTTAAAGGCGTCAGCGCCGCGTATGGCAGCGTCGAGGTTTTGCATGACGTGTCGTTGTCGGTAGACGCTGGCGAGTTCGTCAGCCTGATCGGCGCGAACGGCGCCGGCAAGACTACAACCTTGCGCGCCATTTCGGGCTTGCTGACGCCGAGTGCAGGCAGCATCGAATTCGCCGGCCATGACATCACCCGGGCACGCGCCAGCATGATCGTGCGCCGCGGAATCGCGCATTGTCCGGAAGGACGTAGGGTGTTTCCGATGATGACCGTGCACGAGAACCTGCTGGTCGGTGCACATGTCGTGGAGGAAAAGGCCGAGGTCGCGCGCGGCCTGGATATGGTTTTCGAGCTGTTCCCGTGGATGAAAGAACGGCGCCGACAGCTGGCCGGCAGTCTCTCCGGCGGCGAGCAGCAAATGCTGGCGATCAGCCGCGCCCTGATCACGCGGCCGAAATTGCTGCTTCTCGATGAGCCTTCGCTTGGCCTGTCGCCGAAGCTCGTTAGCCAAGTGGCGTCGATCATCCAGAACTTGCACCGGTCAGGTATCGCCGTCCTGCTGGTCGAGCAAAATGCGCGCCTTGCACTGTCGCTGGCCGACCACGCTTATGTGTTAGAATCCGGTCGCATCGTTCTGCAGGGGTCTGGTAAGGATCTTGTCAACGACAAGCATGTGCGGGCTGCCTATCTCGGCGCTCGCGCGGCAAATCGGAATGCTGCGCGCATCGGCTAAATGATTCAAGGAACGGTTGTGCTGTGCCCCGTCGATGCCTGCCGCCATTTAAGGTCTTCTCCAAATGACCATCGAGCGCGCGGAGGCTGTTGAAATAGAAGGCATCCGCAAAATCGATGCGGGTCATTCTGTTATCGCGATCGAATTTTTGGGTGAAGCGGCTGTATTCGTGCTGGCCGAGAGTGAAGTTGTTTTCGTCCCGGCCAAGAGCGACGAGCGCCGGTTGCGGCCGCATGACGGCGCGATCCTTTGCTCGGCGGCAGACGGGCAACATCTTCTGACGGGCGGAGACGATGGACGCGTGGTCTCAATCGATCACGCCGGCGCGATCGAATCCATTTTCATGGACGACAAGTCGCGGTGGATTGACCGCCTGGCGGCCCGTCGCGGTGGCGATCGGGCGTGGTCCGTCGGCAAGCAGGTATTCTGCCGCGCGGTCGGCGCGCCGGAGAAAATTATACAGGTTCCATCCTCGGTTGGCGGATTGGCCTTCGCCCCTGACGGATCGGTGCTGGCGATTGCGCGTTACAATGGCGTAACCTTGTGCGAGTTGCGAAGTAGCGATCGCGTGTCGGAACTGAATTGGAAGGGATTCCACGTCGACGTCACTTTTTCCCCAGACGGGCAAATCCTGGTTTCGACGATGCGAGAGCCGACGCTGCATGCGTGGCAATTGGCAGATAAGAAAGATCTACCGGTGCCGGGATTTCCAACGCGTGTCCGCTCATTGGGTTGGACGGCCAGCGGTCGATTTCTCGCCACCGCTGGTGCCGACAGGCTTACTCTGCTGATGTTTCAGGCACAGGACAACCCGCTTGCCCGGATGCCGCTGTTGCTGGCGCCCTATCG
>JBKQRS010000648.1:0-5926 GCA_052143915.1 Bradyrhizobium sp. | reverse complement strand
ATCTCGGCCATCACCTCGTGGGCGTCGCGGCGCCTGGTCTGCGACAGATTCGACATGAATTCGATGCGCAGCGTCTGTTCGACGCGCTCGAGCACGTCCTTCTGCACCGCCTCCATCTTCAGCATGCGGTTGACCACGTCGAGCGCCATGTCCTCGGGCAGGATGGCGAGCACCCGCGCGGAGTGCTCCGGCTTGAGCTTTGACAGCACGACGGCGATGGTCTGGGGATATTCATTCTTGAGATAGTTGGCCAACACCTCTTCCTGGACGTTGGAGAGTTTTTCCCACATGTTGCGGCCCGCGGGTCCGCGAATTTCGTCCATGATGCCGTTGACGCGCTCGGGGGGCAGGTATTGCTGCAGCAGCCGCTCGGTGGCGTCGAAATTTCCCATCAATGCCCCGGATGCCGACATCCGCGACACGAATTCGATCAGCATGTCTTCGACCACTTCGGCCTCGACGGTGCCGAGCGTCGACATGTGGATCGACAGTTCGCGCACTTCATCGTCGTCGAGCAGCGACCAGACCTTGCCGCCATATTGTTCTCCGAGCGCCAGCATCAGGATCGCGGCGCGTTTTGGGCCGCTCAGCGGAGGGGCTTTCGGCCGGTTGCTCTGACGAGCCGCCAGCGAAGAAATGACGCTGGTGATATCGTTGGCGTTGATTGCTTGAGGTACGGCCATTTCAAATCACGGAGTAGCGGGTTCGGAGAGCCATTGACGAACAATGGCGACGGTTTCGTTGGGGTTTCGCTCGGCCAGTTCGCCGACGCGATGTACCGATTGGGCGTGGACCTGGCCCTGAACCTGGGCGACATCGATCAGCTGCGCGGTTGTGTTGGCGTTGGGCACGAGGCTCTGGCCGGGCGCGCCGGCGGCCTGGGGGCCGCCGTCGGTCAACGCCGCCACCGAACCATCGCCGACGGGCGCGGCGATCTCCTCGGAGGCGAGGATGCGCCTGACCAGCGGCCGGATCACCATGAACAACACGACGAGGCCGAGCAGCATCATGACGCCGAGCTCGATGACGTACATCACGTCATCCTTGGTAAACTGCAGCATCCCGAGCAGCCCGGTCGGCTCCGCGAGCGGAGCCACCACAGGCGCTTCGGCAAATCTGAGGTTGACGACCTCGACCTGATCGCCGCGCTTCTGATCGAAGCCGATCGCCGAGCGCACCAGCGCTGCGATGCGATCGAGCTGCTCCTTGCTGCGGTCCTGATAGACCATCTCGCCTTTTTCATTCTTGGTGTAGCTGCCGTCGACCAGCACGGCGACCGAAATGCGGTTGACCCTTCCGGCCTCGGTTACCTCGGTCTTGGTGGTGCGGGAGATTTCGTAGTTGTTGGTTTCCTCGGTCTTCTTGCTCTGGTCGCGTGCGGCCGGCGCGGTAGCGTTTTGCTGGCTGCCCGGCAGCTCGTTATTGACGGTGACCTGGCCGTTGTTCTCCGCCGTGGCGCTGGATTCTTCCCGGGTCTGGCTCGAGCGCAGCACCCGGCCTTCGGGATCGAAGCGGTCCGAGGTCTGGGTGATCTTGTTGTAGTCGAAGTCCGCCGAGAGCTGGACGCGGGCGCGGCCTGCGCCGACCACCGACGACACGATCGCCTCGATTTCATTGCGCATCCGCTTTTCGAAACTGGCGCGGCGCTCGTCCCCGATGGCGTTGTCGGTCGCGCCGCTGGCGCCGTCGGCCAGCAATTGGCCGGCTTCGTCGATGATCGACACCCGCTGCGGCTTCAGGCCGTTGACGGCGGAAGCGACCAAATGGCGGATGGCCCTGATCTGCTGCGGCTCCAGGGCACCGCGGACGCGCACCACGATCGAGGCCGATGGCTCGGGTGTCTCGCGCGAAAACAGCGGACGCTCCGGCAGCACCAGATGGACCCTCGCCGCCTGGACACGATCGATGGCGCGGATGGTGCGGGCAAGCTCGCCTTCGAGGGCGCGCAGATGATTGATGTTCTGGACGAAGCTGGTGGTGCCGAGTGCGTCGGATTTGTCAAAAATCTCGTAACCGACCCCGCCGCCCTTGGGCAAGCCGCCTTCGGCGAGCTTCATGCGCAGCCGCGTGACCTTGTCCTTCGGCACCATGATCACGGCGCCATCGTTGCGGATTTCGAAAGGAATGGCCTGGCGTTCCAGGTCCTTGATGACCGCGGAAGAGTCCTCCAAGCTGAGGTCGGTAAAGAGGGTGGTCATCTGGGGCGTGGTGACGCGCATGATGACAAACGCGAAGAATCCGATCAGCGCGGTTGTCACCGCGACCATCGCCATCAACCGCGAAGCGCCCAGGCCCCTCAGGAAGCTTACGAGACTCTGCAAAACCAACCGCCCCTCAGATTCGGCTCAAGGAGCCGACTGGGCAATTATTGCCTATGGGATGGTTTCGATATGGTTAACGAAGGTTAAGGGCCGGCGCGAAAGTTCAAAACGGAAAAAATCGGCTTCGCAGGGCGACGCCGATTTTCTTCAAATGCCGTTTGTTTTCGGGAAAGCGCCTATTGGCGGTATTGCTGGATCCGGGTGGTTCGCAGCCCCGCAAGGCCGTGCTGATCGATGGAAAACTGCCAGGACAGGAATTCGTCGACGGTCAGCGTGTAACGGCTGCAGGCCTCCTCAAGGGAGAGCAGGCCGCCACGAACCGCGGCAACGACTTCGGCCTTGCGACGGATGACCCACCGCTTGGTTCCGGGTGCGGGCAAATCCGCAATCGTTAACGGACTACCGTCAGGCCCGATGACGTATTTTACCCTCGGGCGATGGGGCTCTGTCATGGCGTACTCACAAACTCTCAACCACTGAACTCACGGTAACAACCTACGCCCAGCGACTTAAAATTTGCCTAAGCCCAAGGCTTCAATACGAATCTCCTTGAAAATGCTTCGACGACGGCCGTCCGGACGCCGTTTTGGCGCCCGGATCGACCGGTCTGGGGCGTCCTGCGCGTCGCTGGCGAGCCGAAATTCAGTGATGTGAGACGATTGGGACGTGCCCTCGTCAGTTCACGATGCTCTGGATCTGGTTGACCGTAAAGGTTTGGCCGCCGATCGACAGCAGGGGCGGCGACTGGGTGAGATCGACCGAACTGACCACGCCCTCGACTTCGGTACTGATCGCGACCGTGTTGCCTGCGGAGTCCTTGCCGGTAGCCGTGAGCGTGTAATTGCCGTCAGGCCACTGGGTGCCGTCGTTGCCCTTGCCGTTCCAGGTGAACGGCTGGTTGCTGCCGGCGGTCATGGCGTAGGTGCCGGTGAAGGCGGTCTGGCCGTTGCTGCTGGCGATCGTGACAGTGACATCCGAATTGGAGGCAGCACTGAGCTGCCAGGTCGCCGTGCTGCTGGCCATCGCCGCGGTACTGCCCTTGACCAGTGCCGTCTTGCCGACAAATCCCAGGGCCTGGGTCGATTGCGCGGTCTGCTGCAGGGATACCAGCGTCGCCAGCGAGTCGTTGGTGTTGAGCTGCTGTTGAACGCCGGCGAATTCGACGAGCTGTTGGGTGAACTGGTTGGTGTCGAGCGGGCTGAGCGGATTCTGGTTCTGCAACTGCGTCGTCAGCAGCTGCAGAAAGCTCTGAAAGTTGCCCGCGATCTGGGAAGAAGCCAGCGCGCTTGTAGCCGCGGCCGAGGAACTGGACGAAGAAGAAGTCGGTAACGTCGTCGTCCCTGATACGACCGAGTTGGACGTGGCTGCTGCTGCTGTCATGTCTGTCTCCTCAAACCGTGATATCCACGCCGCTGCTCGGTCCGAGCGCGCGGCCATAGGTTCGTCCCGCGACCGCCGCGGGGACGGTGTCTTCTTCGCTGATCACCAGCCGCTGGGCGTTGGGACTGGTGTCGTTGCCGCTGTTCTGGCCGGAAGAAGACTGGTCACGCAGGCTGAATTGCAGCCCGCCACTGCCGGTCTTGAGCCCCGCATCATCCAGAGCTTGCTGCAGCTGCGGTGCGTCCTGGCGCAGCATCGACAGCGTTTCCGGCTTTTCGACCGTCAAATGCGACGTCACCTGGCCGTTGCGATCGATATCGATGCGAACGTCGATACGGCCGAGATCGGCCGGGTCGAGCCGGATTTCAAAACTGCTCTTGCCGCTTTTTGCCGAGGCGGCGATCTCCACCGCGAGCCCGCTCAGGGGCACCGGCCCGTTCGTCGCCGCCGTAACGCTCAATGCTCCGCCCGGCGCTGCCGCGGTCGCCGATGTATTGGGCTGCGACTGGAGTGTGCCAATTGCCTGGGTGCTCGGGTCCGGCGTACCGGCGAGCGTATGTTCGGTGCTCGCAGCCGGCGAATGTTCGCGGGCCGTTATTGCTGATGTTGAAGCGCCGGCTGCATCTGCGGCTTCAGCGGCCGCATTGGTGTTCTCCGGCTTGCCAGCGGTCGAGGGTTGTTGCGGCAGGCCGTCTTGGGTAGCTCCCGCCGGCGCATTGGTTGCCGACGGATCGTTCGTACCGGACGTCGTCGTCGTCGCCGTCGCCGAGCCGTCGGTTGCAGCGGTCGTTGCCGACGGCTTTCCGGGTGTAGCCTTCGGTGTGACGGGCGCCGTCGCAGCCACTGTGCTTGCCAATGCGGCCGCATTTGCGGGCGTTGCCTGCTGGATCACGGGCGCGCTGACCGCTCCGCTAGCCGCCACTGAAATCGCGGTCTTTGTGGTCGCGGAGGCAGTGGTAGTAGCAGTGGCGGTGGCAGAGGCAGAGGCAGAGGCAGTGGCAGTGGAGGGTGTCGTCGCTGCTGCCGCGTCGGTGGCGGCCGTATTCGAATCGGTCTTGATTTGGGCTGATGAGGCCGCCTGTGCAGAGATCGCCCGTGTACTGGCTGCGATTGCGGCCGCGGCAATCGCCAGCGGCGCCGTGGAATTGCCGGACGGTGTTGCCGCAGGGACATTCGTCGGTGCGGTGGTGACCGGAATAGCGACGGCGACCGGGTTCGGCGTCGTTGCGGTGAGAGCGGCCTGCTGGGCCAGGATGGTCAGATCTGCGGTAGACGTGTCTGCGCTGGCTGGCTTGTCCGTTGACTTCGCGGGGTCGGCTTTTGCGGACTTCGCCTGGGATGGCGGGGTTGCACCAGTGCTGGTTGGGCCGCCGGCGTTGGCGTTGTTGACATTGTTGTCGGAGGGCGGTCCGGCATTGGCGTTGCTGCTCGGATCGTTGCTTGCCGCCTGATTGGACGCGGCATTCGCCGTCCCCGTGTTATCGGCGGGTGGCGGCGCATCGTCGGTGCGGCGCTGCGGAGGCGGCGGTGGCGTCGTTGTGCTGTCGGCGGCCGTGTTATTGTTGACCAGCGCCCCGAAAAGATCGTTTGCCGGTGGCTGGTCGGATCGCACGGACCACTGCGGCGCGGCCTGGAACGCTGCGTTTGCTGCGGCTTCTGAAGTGACGCTCAACACAGGACGGCCCCTCGCAATGTAACTGGTCCTTCGATCAGCAAGGACCGGGCCATCTCAGGTCTAAAAAAATATTGTTTAATATCAGTATCTTACCGTGGAGCCGGATCAATTTTGGCTTGGCGTCGGCGCGCCCTTTTCTGCCCGGCGGCAAGATTTGCCGTTTTCGGCGCGCAAAAGGCGCGAGGCGTGATTGCCTCATGGGAATACGGCCTATATTAAAGAGTGGCTTTTCAGCCGCCTTGTCAGGGAAACGCTCCAAAGGCTCTAAACCGCAAGGTGGCTTCTTGGTCGCGAAGCGTTTGGCGCTGTCGCGATCGCATCAATGACCGGAACCATGCTCAACAGTCTGGATCTTGAAGGCCGTCCACAGGACACAAGGGTCGTCGTCGCCATGTCCGGCGGCGTCGATTCCTCGGTGACGGCTGCGTTGTTGAAGTCGGAAGGGTACGACGTCGTCGGCATCACGCTGCAGCTTTACGATCATGGCGCGGCCACCCATCGCAAGGGCGCCTGCTGCGCCGGGCAGGACATCCATGACGCGCGCAATGTC
>JBKQRS010000647.1:0-5589 GCA_052143915.1 Bradyrhizobium sp. | reverse complement strand
CTCCCTGGTCGAGGCGGTGCAGCGGCGCGGGGTGCGCGTCACCGTGGTTTCGACGATTTCGAGCCAGCCGCCGATGATCGCCGATGAATTGCGGCGCCAGGCCGACGTCTTCACCGATCTCGTCGAGCTGCAACCCAAGCTCGGCCGCAAGCGCCAGGGAAGTGCGATTGACGTTGACGTCCGGCGCAGGAGCGCCGGTCCGGCACAAGCGCCGCAAGCGCCCGCCACGGATCGCGACCAGTACTAGCTCGTCTCACCCGAGGACAGATCGGCGAGTAATGACCCTGCTGCCGGGAATTGCCGCAATCGCTTCGCAGCTCCCTCCATCTTGAATTTTGTATAACGTTAAGTCGCCGGTTATTTCCCTTCCGACCCAATCCGGCAATTCCAGCACGCGGTCCTCTCGATCCAGTTCAACTTCGGCAATTGCGACGCAGCAATCAGCCGCTTCATTCGATGGCCGCTTCACCTCAGGCGCGCGGCATTCCCCCACAAAATATGACGAAGGGCTTCAGCCGCGCGGGACCAGCGGCGGTAAATTCGCGCGCAGTTTTCCGGGACAAATTCGAACGACATTAACCAAGTCACGCGGCTCCGGAGTGCCTGTAACCGCGATTTAAGCCCAGGATGCGATAAGCGGCCGTTTTGAAGAAACCATTTTCTAACCAGGCCATTCGATGAGCTTTCGCGGCAAATGCCTGATATGGCTGCGGGCCTCCCTGCACTCGGCCAGCTTTGCCGGTCTGATCCTGATCGCGGCTTGCTGGTTCGTCGTGGCGTTCGTGTCGTCTGTCGAGCACGAGAAGGCCATGGAGGGGGCGCTCAAGCAGACCAATAGCCTGGTGCGGCTGTTCGAGCAAAACACCGTGGACATGCTGGAGCGCTTTGATCGAACGCTGCTCCTGCTTCGCAAGAGTTTTGAAGACGACCCCGCCCACTTCGACTTGCGGAGCTGGGCCGGGCGTACCGCGCTCGTTGGCGACGAGACGCTTCAGCTCAGCCTGATCGGCGCCGATGGCTATATGAGCGCTTCGACGGCGGGCTATCAGGGTCCCCCGCTCTACCTTGGCGACCGCGATCATTTCAAGAAGCAGCTCGATCTGCGATTCGACAACCTCTTCATCAGCGAACCGGTGCTGGGGCGGACGTCGGGGAAATGGTCCCTTCAGTTCTCGCGTCGCGTATGCGGGCTTGACGGGGGCTTCGCGGGCGTCATCGTCATCTCGATCGACCCGAATTTCATCGGCCGGTTTTACCGGAGCGTCGATCTCGGTGGAAAAGGCGTCATAACCGTGCGCAATCAGGATGGCGTCATCCTGGCAGCGCAGGGAATTTCAGGCAGCTTCGTTGGCCGGCAAGTCAAACAGCGGGCGTTTCTTGATGCTCTCGCCCGATCCAGTTCAGGTCACTACTGGGGCGGCGGCGCTGTCGACGGCATCAATCGGCTGGTGGCCTATCGCACCTCGGACAGATTTCCCCTGACTTTCACGGTCGCTCTCTCCGAGAAAGATATCCTGAGCGACTACGCAAGCCATCGAACGGCCTACCTCGTGGCGGCCGCGATCATCACCCTGGTGATTCTGATCACCATGGCATTCAGCATCCGCTACCAGATGAAACTTGACCGCAGTCAGGAATATCTGCGGCAGCTCAACGAGGAGATTTCAACACAGAACGTCCGCTTTGACGCCGCCCTGACCAACATGTCGAGCGGGCTGAGCATGTTTGACGCCCACGGACGGCTGATGATCTGGAATGAACGTTACCTTGAAATATACGGGCTGCCGAACGAACTCATCCGGCAGGGAGTCAGCATCGACACCATCGTCGAGCACCGGAAGCAGACGGGGAATCTGGACGCCGACGTTGCCGCCTATGTCGGCGAGTTTCGGCAGGCGCTGATCGATAACGGCAGGAGCACATCAACCTCCCGGCTCAAGGACGGGCGTATCATCGCCGTCGTCAACACCGCGATCGCCGGCGGCGGATGGGTTGGAATTCATGAAGACGTCACGGCGCAGCGACATCAGGAGCAATTGGTGGCGGAAAAAGCCACTGAGCTCGAACTCATCAATGCGCGTTTCAACGCTGCGCTGCGCAACATGTCGCAGGGTCTAAGCCTGTTCGACCCGGAACAGCGGGTGGTCATTGCCAATGCCCGCTACGCCGAGATCTACCACCTCCGCGAAGACCAGGTGAAGCCAGGCACCAGCTTGCGGCAAATTCTCGAATCTCGCCGCGAGAACGGCACCAATTTTGCGACGGATCCGGACGCCTATGTCACTGTCAACATAAAACAGTTGAACGAGATCCAGCAGCTTGCCGACGGCCGGGTCGTCTCGATCAAGCGCCAACCGATGGCCAATGGCGGATGGCTGACAACCCATGAAGATGTGACGGCGGAGAAGCACAGCGAGAAACTGCTGGCCGAGAAGGCATCCGAACTCGAGGTCATGAATACCCGCTTCAGCGCGGCCCTGAGCAATATGGCGCAGGGGCTCTGCATGTTCGATGGCAAGAAGCGGCTTGTCGTCTGGAACGATCGTTTCGCGGAATTGTACAGCGTACCGCCGCATTTGCTGAAAGTCGGAACGCCCTATGAGGAGATCGTCGCCGCTCGTATCGCTCGCGCCCTGCGCAAGGACACCAGCGATCCCGAAGTCAGGGCAAAGGTTGCCGAACTGGCCGGGCTTTCACCCGATGCCAGCAGGGTTGATGAACTGGCGAACGGCAGGTTCGTGCTCCTTACCCGGCAGCCGATGGCAGGCGGAGGCTGGGTCGCCATCATCGAAGACATCACCGAGCGTCGGCGCGCGGAAGCCGAGATCGTCCATCTGGCGCGGCACGACGTGCTGACGGGGCTGGCCAACCGCGCGGAATTCAATGCGCGACTCGAGGAAGCGAGCAAGCGCCTGAAGCGGAACGGCGGCACCATCGCCGTCATGATGATCGACCTCGACAAGTTCAAGGCCGTCAACGACACCCTTGGACATCCCGCCGGCGATCAATTGCTGATCGAAGTCGGCCGGCGCCTGCAAGCCACCATTCGGGAGACCGACGTGCTGGCGCGCCTCGGTGGCGACGAGTTCGCGATCATTCAGGAGGGTGGAGCTGATCAGCAGCAAGGCGCGATCGCGCTCGCGCTTCGGATCATCAACGCCATCTCCCAGCCGTTTGATCTCAGCGGCCACGAGGCGAGCGTCGGCACCAGCATCGGGATTGCGCTGGCGCCGGAGAGCGGCGTTGAACCCGAGGAACTCCTGAAGAGTGCCGATCTTGCGCTCTACAACGTCAAAGGCAGCGGAAGAAATGATTTCCGCGTGTTCCAGCCCGAGCTGCTCGAGATTGCCAATACCCAGCAATCCGCGGAGAACGAACTGCGGGACGCCATCGCGCGGGAAGAATTCGAGCTGCACTACCAGCCCGTGGTGGACGTCAAGACGCGACAGCTCAGTGGCGTCGAGGCGCTGATCCGCTGGCGACACCCGACCAAAGGCCTTGTTGCGCCGGACCATTTTATTCCGCTCGCGGAATCCACGGGCCTGATCGTGCCTATCGGGGAATGGATTTTGCAGCGGGCCTGCGCGGATGCCGTGTCGTGGCCCGCGCACGTCAAGGTCGCCATCAATATCTCGGCGGTTCAATTCAAGAAGAACAACCTGTTTGACGTCATATTGTGCACGCTGGTGGAGAGCGGTCTTGCGCCGGAACGGCTGGAACTGGAGATCACCGAAACCTCCCTTCTCGAGAACCAGGAAGCGCATTTGACGACGATACGTCAGCTCAAGAACCTTGGCCTCTCGATTGCGCTTGATGATTTCGGCACCGGATTTTCATCGATCAATTATCTGACGGTCTTTCCGTTCGACAAGATCAAGATCGACAAGTCGTTCACGCAAGGCGTCCTCAACCGGGCCGATTGCAGGGCAGTGGTTGCCTCGACGCTCGCGCTGGCCCAGGGGCTTGGCATCGTCACGACCGCCGAGGGGATCGAGACGGAACAACAGTTCGAATATATGCAAGCCGCGGGCGTGGAGCTTGTCCAGGGTTACCTGTTCGGCCGGCCGGTCCCGGTTTCGGAATTCGGCCGGCAAATAGCGACCCTGTCGGCTGATCGGGTCGCCTGACTTCTGGGCCCCTCGCCTGTCCGAAAGCGGCATCGCCCGCAAGGTAGACCGATAAATTTCAAGACAATGCGCTAACAGGAACTTTACGGGATCGCCTTCAATCTGACGACCGGCTTCGACACTCGCCTCGCCGATCGCAGACCGGTGCGGTGGTTCAGAAGTTCTCTTCGCCGGACACTGGTCCAATAACGGATGGTCATGATGACTGTTGTTGAGTCAAGGGCAAAGGTACAGCGCGAACCGCGACGGCAACTTCGCAAGAAGCCGGCCTGGATTACGGTCGACGACGGGATGACGAAGCGCGAATGCTTCGTATTGGACGTCTCGCCGGGCGGCGCCAGGATCGCGACAGATGACGCGATGGATGTCAGGGACCAGTTCGAATTGGCGCTGGTTCCGGGTCATCCGAAGCGTGAGCAATGCGAAGTCGTTTGGCGTCGCGGCAAGACCTACGGCATAAAATTCCTGCGCTGATATCGCCGTCCGCCGGCTCTTCCTCCCTTGTCCTCCCTTGGGCGTTTTCGAAAAGAAGCGGGTCGGTGCCTTCGCGACATCGAACCATTCCCTCTGCCGGGCACACTCAGTGAGGTTACTTCCTTTGAGGGGCAGCCATGACTGACAATCAAACCGGCAAGGCCGAAAAGAAGCGTTCTACGCCGGGCTACATCGCGACGGTCGGCGCCGGCGCGACCGCGCTCGCCGTCGTGAACCTTCTGTCGAACGGCAACGAGGCGCAGGCACAGCCCGTTCTGATTCTGCAATACGCCGGCTTGGCTCTCGGGCTGTTTGCGCTGGTCGGCGGGCTGATCATGATGACGACGCAGAAGTCAGGCTAGCGACAGCGAAACGCTGACTTGCCAAGAGCGCCGATAGCGAACGTCTCACACAGTGTAAGGTAACGGAGGCGGTCAACCGGGACGGCTTCCGTCGTTTCAAACGACGTCCGATCTCGTCTTCAGCGCCCCTGTTAGAAGCACCGCGTGACACTGACGGTTTGCTCCTGGCCGTTATGCCCGGGAACCGTTACGGTCTCCGTGGGGCAGCTCGGCACATATGGCCGTTCAGACGGCGTCACAGCCGGCGGAAATCGATGTGCCCAATCCCAGGGAAAATCATACATAGTGGTGTAACGGACATCGCCTGACGCTGGCTGTGTGACATCCACCATGGGTTCGCCATTCGACGGCCCGTAGAAGGAGTCGTCCCCAAAGTCCGGCCAGAAGACCGCCGCATTGTTTCCCCGGTGATGCCGGAATGATCGGGCGATTGACGGATGGGAAATCGAATGCCTCGAAGTAACCCCTCCACCAGATACGGGCCCCGACCGGGCGGATGTCTCGTTCGCGGCAAGCAGAAGCGCCACCGCGCTGAGAGACGCTATAAACGCCCCATACATTCTATACGTCATGGCTACGTACCAATTCGTTGGTTACTGAGCAGCACTCAACGAACGCTAGGCCGG
>JBKQRS010000646.1:0-16348 GCA_052143915.1 Bradyrhizobium sp. | reverse complement strand
TTTGCATGGCTCGCTCCTCTGAATCGCGGGAGCCTTAACAGCGCCCACTTCCATGGCACCGATGTGCCGGCGGAGGAGCCGTCCACAGCATCAACAAAAGACGGGCGCGGCGATTTTGCGCCCTATTTCTGCGCGGGATAGGTTAAATGATTAGCAAACAAGGTATGCCCGGGGCCGCGTCCTGTGTTAACGCACCCGCCTGAATGTCTTTTGGCGGCGCTATATTCAAATTTGGGGAACCAGTGATGTCCGACGGTCCTAGGGTGAGCCTACTGCCGGTCTTTGGCTTGATATTAGCCGTGCTGATCTCGCCGCGCCTTGCTTACGCACAAGTCGTTGACGATGACAGCACATGGGCCGTGATTGACGTGACCTCGGCGATAAATCGCGCGATAGAAGAAAGCAAGGGAGGTGTCGAACTGCGTGAAAAGGTAGTGCGCCGCTTCTCCGAATGCTCGCTCATGTATGGAGCTCTTTTTAGACTAGCGACTAATACAGAAGCTAAAAAAAGCTACTTTCGAGCGCAATTGTCAACCATGGAAGTTCAGTCGACAATTGCCCAGCAATTGTCATTGGAAAAATACAAGGAAATTGTAGATGTCGCCAAAAACTCGGTGGCAAAGATGTTGGATGACCTGAAGAGACATGATGAAAAAGAGCTGGCTCCTTTTCTCAGGAACTGCAAATCGTTCAATGATTTGAAAGGAATTAACAACGCAATACGGGAGCTCTCACTCCAGTAAAGCAAGATGGCAGGGCTTCGTTTGGCTCGATTGATTTAGTGATGCATTCAAAAGGGCAGCACCTCCGGTTAGAGGGTAATCTCGGAAATGCCGGTGACAAGCCCGCGTCCTAATCCCTGTACTGCGCCAGAAACGCGCGCAGTGAATCATGGGGGCTCTCGACGTCGTAGATCACCCAGCCATCACCGCCGTTCACTAGAATAAAATTCATGGTGACGGCGTGCCCCTGGTTATCGAAGGCCACCGCGACATAGGTCCTGTCGAATTGTTTACGCAGGATTGATATCGCGATCGCGCCAAGCTTCCATGTCGGGCTTTGCACCAGAAAATCGTAAGGCGGCTTGCTGGACGAACGCCAGGCCTCGCGCAGGCTCGGATCGAAGAACTGGCGAGCGGCCTCGGCATCGTGTGGCAGTCCGCTGGAGAACTCGGACGAGCGGTCGCCGTAATGGGCATAGACGTTGCGCACCAGCGATTCCGGCGAACGGAAACCGGCCTCCGCGATCGAGATAGTTGCGCCGGCAAGCAGAACAAGGCCGGCAAGCGGAACCCGTATCGCCGCCAAGATCTTTCCAAAGAGCTTCGCGATCACCCGCCAGCTCGCTTTATTTGCGTCCATCCTTGTCGTACCCTGCCGACAGATATCACCGACGCGGGGAGCCCGAAAACCACAAAATGCGTGAGCTGTTCGATGAAGTCGCCGGAAAATCTGCGCTTGATCCGCAGGAGGCCGTGCGGCGTACGACGCGCGGGCCGCAGCGCAAGCGCTTCTATGCCAGTGCCGGCGTCGGCGAGGGGAATGGCGGATTCTCCATCACGCTTGACGGCAAGCCGATCAGAACGCCGTCCGGCTACCAAGTGATCGTGCCCGTGCGCTCGATCGCGGAGGCGATCGCGGCGGAATGGAATGCGCAAGGCGAGACCATCGAGCCCCTGACCATGCCGCTGACGCGCCTGGCCAACAGCGTCATCGAAGGTGTGGTCGACAAGGTCGAGGCGGTTGCCGACGACGTCGGGAAATATCTGGGCTCCGATCTGTTGTTCTACCGCGCCGGCCATCCCGAGGCGCTGGTCGCGCGCGAGGCAGCACTTTGGGATCCGATTCTGTTCTGGGCGGCGGACGCGCTGGGCGCCCATTTCATTCTCGCCGAAGGGCTGGTGCACGTCCGCCAGCCCGATTCAGCGGTCACTGCTGCGCGGGCGGCGCTGCCACAGGATGCGTGGTCGATCGCGGCGCTGCATGTGGTGACGACATTGACCGGCTCGGCGCTGCTCGCTTTGGCGCTGTTCCATGGCGTCATCGGTCAGGACCAGGTCTGGGCCGCGGCCCATGTCGATGAGGACTGGAACATCGAAAAATGGGGGGTGGATGAGGAGGTGGCGGCGCGGCGTGCCGCGCGCCTGGTCGATTTCAACGCCGCGGCGGGCATCCTGAACGCGCTGAATAAGAGCGCATGATCCGCCAAAGCGCGCTCTGCGGTTAACGACAGGTTTACAACACGCGGGTAGCCTCTTCGGGCCTGACCCGGTGAAGTCGATGTCGATTGTCATTACGCCAAATGTTTCGCCCGTCGCCGCGCAAGGGGTGACGGCCGATATTGTCCTGCAGCCGGGCAGTGTGATCAGCGCCCGGGTGCTGCAGATCCTAGGCAACGATCAGGTCCAGATTTCGATCGGCGGCCAGTCGATCGACGTCGTTTCGCAAGTTCCCCTGCAGGCCGGTCAGACTCTGCAGCTGCAGGTTTCGCAGACGGCCAACGGAATTGCCCTCGCGGTCGTCAACCAGCAGGGCGGCGCCGCCGCGAGCCAGGCCCCCGCCAGTGCGACCGCGACGCTCGATTCCGTCACCCTGGCGCCCAACGCGGCGGCCATCGTGGCACTCGCCACGCCGGCAACCACGGCGGTGAACAATCCGCTCACCACGCTCGAGACGCTTGCGGTGTCGATTGCGGCGCAGAGCGCGGCAACCCAGCAGACCTCGCTGGCACCGCTGTTTGCCAATCTCGGCGTCGCCGCAGGACTTGTGGGCCTGCCGCCGCAGGTCCAGCAGGCGGTGGCGCAGGTGCTGGCACAGCAGACCAGTCTCGATCAAAACCTCACTGGCAGCGACATCAAGCAGGCGTTCCAGACCTCCGGGCTGTTTCTGGAAGCATCATTGGCGTCCGGATCGGTTGCGTCATCGTCGGTTACGCCGGATCTCAAGGCGGCACTGATCGTGCTGCGCCAGGCGTTGACGACGTCGCTTGCCGATGTGGCGGCGGTATCGACGCCCGGCACCACGGTTGCGGCGTCGGCGGTCCAGCCGGGCGCGACACCGGCGGAAGTGACGGCACAGCCGGGTACGACCCCACCGGGGACAACGCCGGCAACGGTGGCCCAGCCGGGGACGGCACCGGGCGCCGCGATGCCGGCGCAGGCCGGACAGCCATCCGCTTCACCGTCGCTGCAGCCGGTCACCATCATGGCCGGACCGCAGACGCCCGAGATTGCTTTGGAGATCGCTTCGCCCACCATCGCGCCACAGCTCGCCTCGGCGCCGTCTGCGGCCACGCCGACGGTGACCGCGCAAAGCGCGTCGCCGTCGATCACGCAGGACATCCTCGACCTGACTGCGGCAAACCAGATTCTGCCACCTATATCGACGCCGGCGGATGCGGCGGCGCGGGCGGCTGCCAGCAGTGCGGCGCTCAATCTGCTGCAGGAAACGCTTCAGGCGAGCCCCCTTGCGGTGGGGAATTCGTCGAATCTCGTGTTCGAAAACAGCCAGATGCTTGCGCTGATGCCGGCGGTGACCGGCGCGCGGACGCCGGCGATCGAGGATGCCGAATTCGCCCGCACCAATCTGCCGCCGCCGCCGGTTAACGGCGCATTGCCCGCGGCGCAGTCCGTCATGCCGGCGACAATCGTATCGCACGCGCCGATTGAGGCGACGCTGCAGCATCTGCTGACCGATACCGATGGCGCGATCGCGCGGCAGACCTTGTTGCAGGTCGCTTCACTGCCCGGCCAAACCGACACGACCGCGGGAAGGCTCGACCCGACTGTGCCGCGGTGGAATTTCGAAATTCCGTTCGCCACGCCGCAGGGCACCGCGATGGCGCAATTCGAAATTTCGCGCGACGGCGGCGGCCGCGAGGCGAATGCCGCCAAGCAGGTCTGGCGGGCGCGGTTCTCGCTCGACGTCGAGCCTGCCGGTCCGATCCATGCGCTGGTCTCGCTGAGCGGGGCGCGGACGTCGGTGCGGATGTGGGCGGAGCGGCCTGCGACTGCATCGCAATTGCGCGCGGGCGTGTCGCAACTCAGCCAGGCCCTGAGCCGCGCCGAGTTACAGCCGGGCGATATCGTGGTCCGCGACGGCGCGCCGGCGCAGCCGGCCTCGGCGCCCGCGGGCCATTTCCTGGACCGCGCGCTATGAGCGTGAAAGCAAAAAACCAGATCGCGGTCGCGCTGCATTACGACAGGTCGGGTGCGCCCCGCGTCGTCGCCAAGGGCAGGGGCAGCATCGGCGACAAGATCATCGAGGTCGCCAAGGCCAACAACATTCCGATCGAAGAGAACGAAGTGCTCGCGGGCGCGCTCGCCAATGTCGAACTCGGCGACGAAATTCCGGCCGAGCTCTACAAGGCGGTCGCGGAAGTGCTGATTTTCGTGCTGCGGCTGTCGGGACGAATCCGCTAGCTCCAGTTCGGTGGCTCATCCTTCGAGACGCGGCGAAAACGCCGCTCCTCAGGAAGGTCCTCTCTCACCCCTCATGGCGAGGAGCGCGTCTTCGCGCGTCTCCGGACGATGCTTCGCATCGCCAGGCGAACCATGAGGCCGCAAAGGCCTGACACCGCTGGCGCGGGTAACGCGGCTGGATTAGCATCTTCGGGCCTAACCAAGAAACGCCCGGAGGAAATCATGAAGTCTGCACTCTTTTTGTCATCGCTCGCGATTGCCGCGGCCGGCGGCTGGTTTGCCGCCACGGTGTTCGCGGGCCCCGCCACCGGCAAGGAGCCGCGCTTTCCGCAACTCACCATGGACCAGCTCAGCGACGCGCAAAAACCGCTCGGCGAGCAGGTCATGAAGATTTCAAGCGTCGGGATCGGCGGACCCTACAACCCGCTGATGCGCAGCCCGGTGCTGGGGCAGCGGCTGTTCGATCTGTTCCATTATCTGCGCTGGGAGACGTCGGTTCCGACCAGGCTCAACGAGTTCGCGATCCTGATCATCGGGCGGCAGTGGCGCTCCCAGGTCGAATGGTTTGCGCACGCGCCGCTGGCGGCGAAGGCTGGGCTGAAGGCCGATATCATTGCCGAGCTGAAAGAAGGCAAGCGGCCGTCGAACATGGCCGAGGATGAGGCGGTCGTGTACGATTTCGTCACCGAACTCACGTCAACGCAAAAAATCTCCGACGAAACCTATGCGCGGGCGAAGAAGGTGTTCAACGACCAGCAGATCGTGGACCTGACCGGTGTGGCCGGCAATTACGTGATGGTGGCGATGCTGCTGGCGATGGCGGAAGAGACCGTGCCGCCCGGCAAGGAACCGCCGTTCAAGGTCGGGGAGAAGTAGGCGGGCAGCTGATTGCGCCAATTTGCGATGCAGTCATTCCGGGGCGATGCGCAGCATCGAACCCGGAATCTCGAGATTCCGGGTCTGGTCCTTCGGACCATCCCGGAATGACCGAATCTAGAGCAAGCGGTGAGGAGGCTGTCAAACCGTGCTGGTCTTCGCGCCTGCCTTGGCGTCCTTGCCGATGCGGCCGAGGTGGGTGAAGCCAAATCCGGCCGAATATTTCAGGCCGTAGCCGAGCGCGCGGTCGATGCCGATATGCGCGAGCCAGATCATTGCGATCGAAGGCGTCAGCGGCGTGTCGAGACCAAATCCGGCGGTCATCAGTACCATCGGCGCCATGTAGCTGTGCGCGGCGTTGTAGACGATCGCGCCGACTTTGGGGCCCGCGAGATACCCTAAGAAGCTGAGGTCGGGCGCCAGGAGCAGGACGGCGTAGATCCACCACTCCCCGCCCCAGACCGCATATAACAGCGTCATCCCCGCAAACAGCGTCAGCCCCTCCAGGCGGAGCAGCGTGCGCGGTCCCCCTGATACGGTGCCTGTGATCGCCTGGATTGTCTCCTGGCTGGCGGTATCGGCCATTGGCTTGGTCCCGGTTTTGAGGTTCTCGGATATATCGTGCGGTGGGCGGGGCTGGAAGGGCGTTTCCCGCCCGCAAAAGGCCGTGTTAGAACCGAAAAGCGTTTTCGAGCGAAGCATGCCCTCGGACTTGATCCGGGGGTGGAGCGGTTCGCGTCAAGAAAACGCGTCAAAACTGAAGACCAGAGCGGGCGGGACCTGAAGACATGAAAGATATCCTGGATACCCTTGAGGAACGGCGCGCCGGCGCAAGGCTGGGGGGCGGCGAGAAGCGCATCGAGGCGCAGCACGCCCGCGGCAAGCTGACCGCGCGCGAGCGCATCGAGCTTCTGCTCGACAAGGGCAGTTTCGAGGAGTTCGACATGTTCGTCGAACACCGCTCGACCGAATTCGGCATGGACAAGACCAAGGTGCCCGGCGACGGCGTCGTCACCGGCTGGGGCACCGTCAACGGCCGCAAGACCTTCGTCTTCGCCAAGGATTTCACCGTGTTCGGCGGCTCGCTGTCGGAAACCCACGCGCAAAAAATCGTCAAGATCCAGGACATGGCGATGAAGGCGCGGGCGCCGATCATCGGGCTCTATGACGCCGGCGGCGCGCGCATCCAGGAAGGCGTCGCTGCGCTCGCCGGCTATTCCTATGTGTTCCGCCGCAATGTGATTGCCTCCGGCGTGATCCCGCAGATCTCCGTCATCATGGGGCCGTGCGCCGGCGGCGACGTCTATTCGCCGGCGATGACCGACTTCATCTTCATGGTGAAGAACACCAGCTACATGTTCGTCACCGGCCCCGACGTGGTGAAGACCGTCACCAACGAGGTCGTCACCGCGGAAGAACTCGGCGGCGCTTCCGTGCATGCCACGCGCTCCTCGATCGCGGACGGTGCCTTCGAGAACGACGTCGAGGCGCTGCTGCAGATGCGCCGGCTGATCGACTTCCTGCCCGCCAACAACTCTGACGGCGTGCCGGAATGGCCGAGCTTTGACGACATCGGTCGGGTCGATATGTCGCTCGACACGCTGATCCCCGACAATCCGAACAAGCCCTACGACATGAAGGAATTGATCCTGAAGGTCGTGGACGAGGGGGACTTCTTCGAGATCTCGGAAGCCTTTGCGAAAAACATCGTGACTGGTTTTGGCCGCATCGCCGGACGCACGGTGGGCTTCGTCGCCAACCAGCCGATGGTGCTGGCGGGCGTGCTCGACTCGGATGCTTCCCGGAAGGCCGCGCGGTTTGTGCGTTTCTGCGACGCCTTCAACATTCCGATCGTCACCTTCGTCGACGTTCCCGGATTTTTGCCAGGCACCGCCCAGGAATATGGTGGCCTGATCAAGCATGGCGCGAAACTGCTGTTCGCCTATTCGCAATGCACGGTTCCGCTGGTGACCGTGATCACGCGCAAGGCCTATGGCGGCGCGTTCGACGTGATGGCGTCAAAGGAAATCGGCGCCGACATGAACTACGCCTGGCCGACCGCGCAGATCGCGGTGATGGGCGCCAAGGGCGCGGTCGAAATCATCTTCCGCGCCGACATGGCCGATCCCGACAAGATCGCCACGCGCACCAAAGAGTACGAAGACCGCTTCCTGTCGCCCTTCATCGCCGCCGAGCGCGGCTATATCGACGACGTCATCATGCCGCATTCAACCCGCCGCCGCATCGCGCGGGCGCTGGCGATGCTGAAGGACAAGCATGTCGAGATGCCCGTGAAGAAGCATGACAATTTGCCGTTGTAGCTGCGTCGGTGTCGGGGCTATCGGGGCTTCAATATATAGACACCAACGTTGGGTGGATAAACGACGTCCGCTTTTAACGCCTCATAGTCAGTCGATTTTTCGGAGTAGAGAAACAGTAATCCATGAGTTGCGTTCGCCGCGTCTAAGTAAGTGAATAGTTGTTCTAAACCCCTTTCGACTAAAGAGGCGCTGTTGCCTCGCTTCAGTTCGACGAGAACAACTTCATCATCGGACGTAACCATGAGGTCAACGTAATGTGTCGTAGTGGCATGAAAGACACGCCCGGTAGTTGTGTGTGCATCTGAGAGAACGGAAGTCAGGAATCCTGCGAGGGCGCCCATTAACTGCGCCTCTGACTCGATAGGAACCGAGGTGTGCCGCTCTTTGTAGTACTTTGGAAACTGTAGAAGCGATTCAATGACTCGGCTCACCAACGGATTGGATTTATTAGGAACCGAGACCCGAGGGAAGCTCTGTTGGGCAACGTCCTTTTGTACCGCCTCGTAGTTCAGGCGTTCGGCTATCTCGTCGACCAGAAGCTTTGTGAACGCCGAAACTGACACGATCGCTAGAAAAGCTTCGGCTTCGTCAAAGTTCAAGTTGTAGTCATGCGTTGAGGGATTCCGCCATTCCTTTCGATAACTCGTGAACTGGCCAAGAATTCGATCACGGAACACCTTTTTCTCTTCTAGGTATTGTTCGATGTCGTATGGCCGCAATGCAGCAGGGTCTTTGCCCGCGAGCACCCGATAGGCTTCCTTCACGCTCCCTTCGAAGGCCTGATTGGTTCTATAGATCGTATCAGTGAACGCGGATTCGTCGTCGGATTGTCCTCGAGCAAAGTGCTTATACCCGGTTTCAATGTGGTGGAGGACTGACCGAAGTCCCTGAAGATGGGGACCGTTGGGCAATGCGTTGATCTGCGTTCGAATTAGATCAAGCAAATCCATTTTGGAACCGAATGCTAAGGAATTCGTCAGGTATCGTGGAGTAAACGACATATTTTGATTTATAACAACTTAAACGAGCTTTGAAATGGTGGAATCGGTTGGCGCAGCGTAAGTCGCCCTTCTCTATGCCGACTTCGGCGGCGGGTTACGGCTTCGCCTGACCCGCCCTGCGGTTTGTGCCGTCTTGTTTCCATTTTCGCGCCCTTTAAATTGTCACAGCAAAACGGGATCCGCGCCATGACTACGCTGTTCGCCTTCCTGCACCACCTCTGCGCCTTCACGCTGGTTTCGGCGCTTGCGATCGAACTCACGCTGATCCGCTCCGAGTTGACGCTGGCCTCGGCGCGCCGGCTTCTGATGACGGACATGGTGTATGGCATCGCGGCGGGCGCGCTGCTGGTGGTCGGGCTGTTGCGGGTGTTCTTTTTCGAGAAGGGCGCGGATTATTATTTTCACAGCCACGCCTTCCTGACCAAACTCTCGCTGTTTGTCGTGGTCGGACTGTTGTCGATCATCCCGACCATGGAGTTTCTGTCGTGGCGCGGGGCGGTGAAGGCGGGGCAGGTGCCGGTGATGGAGGCTGCGAAGCGCAGGCGAGTCACGGCGGTCGTTCATGCCGAACTCGCGGCGATCGTGGTTATCCTGCTCTGTGCCGCCATCATGGCGCGCGGCGGCTGGATTTAAGCTCGCCTCGTCGTCCCCGCGAACGCGGGGACCGATAACCACCAGCGCTGGTGTTGTGCGAGGCGTTGGGTCCCGATTTTTTTCACTTCGTCCTTCACGGCGTATGGGTCCCTGCGAACGCAGGGACGACGATGGAATGCGATGCGTTGAAGAGTGCGCGATGCCGACCTGAACGCCGAATTCAGGGAGCATTCATCTGGAATCGGCGAAGCTCCCTGCATCGGAAACGGGATGCAGGGAGAGACGTCATGGAGCGCCGGGATTTTCTGAAATTCGCCATTGGATTAATTGCAGGCGGGGCCGCGCTCGCCGCCGTGAGCGCGCAAGCGGCGCCGTTGCCGCCGATATCAGTTGAACAGGCCCTGCTGCCGTCGCGCGGCGAGAGCGCGAAACCCGCGGTGGTCTCTCAGGACGACGTCGATCGCCTGAAGCCGGAAGAAGTCCGCTGGGGTCACCATGGGCATCATCATTGGGGCCACCACCACTGGCACCGCCATCACTGGGGCCACCGGCACTGGCATCGCCATCACTGGCACCACCATCGCTGGTGAGGCGTCTGCGAGGTTCAGCCGTCATCCCACTGTAATCTGGAATCGCATTTTCAATGTCTAGCAACAGGAAAGGAAGGATTATGAAGTTTCTTGCCGCATCTGCATTCGCCATCGGTCTCAGCCTTGCGGCGATGACCGCATCGCAGGCGATGCCGTTGGCCCCGCTTGATCAGGCCGCGTCGGCAGACACCATCCGTGTCGCAGGAGGCTGCGGACCGGGCTGGCATCGCGGGCCCTATGGCGGCTGCCGTCCGATGTACAACTGCCCTCCCGGCTGGCATTCCGGACCGTTCGGCCGCCATTGCTTCCGCAACTGGTAAGATCCGGCGAAGGCAGGGACCGCAACAGCAGCGCATGATCCTTTCCGGGCCATGCGCGGGTCCCTGCGTCCCGTTTCTATTAACCGCGTGAGAGATCAGGGCGCGGAGGTTTCAGCGCGTGGAAATTCTCAAGCCACTGTGCCGAAGCGGACTTTCCAGATTGTCGGGGCACCGACGAAATACCAGGCTGCAAGGCCGAGGTCGCAGACGGCGCATCCAATCGAGGAACTCGCCTCGAAGGGAATGATCGGGTTTCCATATAGATGGTGCGCGATGTCCCAGCATGTGTGGAGCGCCCAGCCGATCGCGATCGCCCGATAGTTATCCAATCCTCGATAGGCAAGCAGGGTCATGACCGCGCAAAAGCCGAACTCCCAGAGCCCGAATCCACCGCTAAGGTATGCAGCTCCAGCGCCCGCCAGAAATATCGCGCTAAACCGTTGCCGCGCCGGTTCAGAAACAAATGAGCACAAAGCGACGAAGGCGGTCGACACCAACAGAGGAGAGAGCAAAATCGTTGCCGTGAGATCGAGTTGCGACTGAGGCGACATGGACCAACCTTCATGTTTCGAGCACGGTCGCGCGACGGTCAGCCGACTAGACCTCGCTAAGTATCTTCTCGATCGACGCCAGCCGCGATTTCATCTCCGCAAAATCCGACTGCAGGGCAGACAACGACGCGGCGCTCGCCGACTGCGCGGTCGCAGCGATCTCGGCGAGCTTCCGATAGGCATCCTGATTGTCTGCCAGCGCCTTGGTTTGCCGCGCGGTGGAAAAGTATTTCATGCCGAAGACGAACACGATCGTGAGAAGCACGAGCGCGGTCAGAAGCGAAAAGACGGTGGAATGATCGGTCATTCTGGGTCTCCCTTTCAGTCGGGTTTGGCGTTTTGCGGCGTCAACGTCTTGACAGCTTCAACGATCGTCGAAGGCCGCAGGTCGATGGCGAAATCTGTCGCGGCGAAATAGTTGAGCGCTTTTCCATCGTCGGAGAGTTCGAGTTTGCTGAAGACCAGTCCGGCGTCCTCCAGCTTCTGCAAATGCAGATGGAGCAGGGGACGGCTGATGCCGATCTCGCGCGCGAGCCGGCTCACATAATTGCGTCCGCCAGCCTTTAGCGTGGCCACGATCCGCAGCCGGTGAGGATTGGCCAGCGCAGCCAGCACGGCCAGCATGTTGTCGCCCGTCCGCAACTGAAGAGCTCCTATTTCATATGTAAGAAATATCTTACATATGAAATGTCTCTCGTCAACAGGCGGATTGCGGCCGGCCGCCCGGCGGGCGGGCAGCGCGGGGCTACTTGGCGAGGAACGCCAGCATCAGCTCGTTGAATTTGGCGGGCGCGTCGAGGAACACGAGATGCCCGGCGTTTGGGATCACCTCGGCGTGGGCATTGGGCATCTTGGCCGCGAGCGCTTTGGCGAGGTCGGCGTTCTGGCCCATCTTCGGCCGTAACGCCTCCGGCGCATTCGGCTTGCCCGGCGCGTTGTGGTCGTCGGCGCCCATGATGAACAGCGTCGGCTCGGAAACAAGCGGAATTTCGTGCACCACCGGCTCGCGGTAGATCATTTGGCCCGAACTGACGAAAGCGTGCAGCCAGCGCGGATATTCCGCAGCGCCTTTGATGTTGAAACGCGCGTCGATGAACGGCGTGATCTGGTCCGGCGGGATTTTCGGGGAATAATTGTTCTCGATCTGCCTGCGATAGCCCTCGGCCGTAAGCTTGTCCTCGTTCTCCAGAATCTTCTCGGTCGGCGTCGGCGGCACATACATCCGGTAATCTTCGAGGCCGATCGGGGCTGCGAGCAACAGATGGTTGATCCGGTCCGGATAGGCGCGCGCGATTCGAACACCCAGCATCCCGCCGAGCGAATGCGCGACGATATCGGCTTTGGCTACTCCCAGATGGTCGAGCAGCGCCATGGTGTTGCGCGCCAGATTGTCAAAATGCAACTCGCCTGCGGGTTTGGATGATTTGCCGAAGCCGACCTGGTCAGGCACCACCACGCGATATCCGGCATCGGTCAGTGTCTTGATGACCGGCGCCCAGTAGCTCGCGGGAAAATTGCGGCCGTGCAGCAGCACCACGACGCGGCCATTCGGCTGCGCGGGCGCCACATCCATATAGGCCATCCGGACCGGCTCGCCTTCGTTGACGAGCGGCAACAGGCTGACCGGGTAGGGATAGGCATAACCTTCGAGGCCGATGCCGTAGGGTTCGCGCTGTTCTCCAGCATGGGCGGACATCAACGGCAAAGCGAGGAGGCTGGCTGCGAAGGTCAGGTGACGGAAAACAGGGCTCATCGACTACTCCGGGGATAATTCAATTCACTATTGATACCGCGAGACGCCGATGGAAAGCCGGTTGGCTTCACGAGTTGTTGTCCGCATTTTGTCTGCCTCGGCAGGCGAGGCGGCTATTTGGTATCCCCGAACAGCGCCGCAAAACGCCTTTCGCCGTTGCGGCTGAAATTGACGACGCGGCTGCCCGGCGTGGTATCGCGCGCGGCCCATTTCAGCTCCGTGAACCGCGTCATCAAGGCGGCGCCGAGCGTGCCGGCGAGATGATGGCGCCGCTCGCTCCAGTCAAGGCAGGCCTTGCAGACCGGGCGGCGCGGATGGGCGAGGGTTTCGGGGTCGATCTGCAACGCCATGGTCAGGAAACGCTGGCCCTCGGCGGTGAGTTCGATGTCGTGCTTGTGCTGGCGAACCAGCTTCTGCCGTTTCATGCTGTCGAGCATCTGCACGCCGAGATCGCCGGCCAAATGATCGTAGCAAACCCGCGCCCGGCGCAGCGCCGGATCCTTCGGCCCGGTGCGCACGCGCATGTGGCCGGCGCGGGCGGCCAGCCCCGCGAGGCCCTCGAGCACGCCGGCGACGTCGGGATCGGTGAGGCGGTAGTAGCGGTGGCGGCCCTGCTTCTCCTGCTCGATCAGGCCGCCGGTCTCGAGCTTCGAAAGATGCGAACTTGCGGTCTGCGGCGTGATGCCGGCCTCCTGCGCCAGCTCGCTCGCGGTCAGCGCGCGGCCGCTCATCAGCGCCGTCAGCATGTTGGCGCGGGCGGGATCGCCGACCAGGGAAGCGACCATCGCGATATCGGGACCTGCTTTCATAGTTCGACGGTAGCCGAAGCATTCGCGCCGGGCAAGGCAATATTCTCAAGTCCGGGCTCCAGTGCCTTTGCTCGTCATTGCCTGCGACAAACGCGAAGCGTTTGCGCAAGGGAGCGAAGCGACGAAGCAATCCATTCTTCCTCTGTAACCATGGATTGCTTCGCTTCGCTCGCAATGACGGCCGAGCCCTTGCGCGACACAAACATGCGAGGTTCACATGACCGTTACCGTTTTCATCCGTTACCAGCTCGATCCGTTCAAGCGCGCGATGTTCGAGGAATATGCGAAGCACTGGCTCACCATCATCCCGAAATGCGGCGGCGATCTCCTGGGCTACTGGATGCCGCATGAAGGCACCAACAACATCGCGTTCGCGCTGATTTCCTTTGAAAATCTCGCGGCCTATGAAACTTATCGCGCGCGGCTGCGCACCGACAAAGAGGGCATGGACAATTTCAATTTCGCCGAACAGAATAAATTCATCCTCGCCGAGGAACGAACATTTTTGCGCAAGGTGATGTTATAGGTCATGCTTAAAATGTCATGCTTGCGCAAAGGAGCTGCCAATGATCGCTGTGATCTTCGAAGTTTGGCCGAGGCCGGAGCATAAGCAGGAATATCTCGATCTTGCCGCCGAACTCAGGCCGATCCTCGAAACCATCGACGGCTTTATTTCCATCGAACGGTTCGAAAGCCTGACCGAGAAAGGCAAGATCCTGTCGCTGTCGTTTTTCCGGGATGAAGCGGCCGTCGCCGCGTGGCGCAATGTGCCTCAGCATCGCAAGAACCAGAGCAAGGGTCGTGCAAAGATCTTCGAGAATTACCGGCTGCGCATTGCCGGCGTGATCCGCGATTACGGCATGAATGATCGTGCGCAGGCGCCGAAGGACAGCCTCGCCGTTCACCCCGCGCAGTAGCAGCCAGATAGGACCAGATTGTAGGAGAGGTAGCATGTCGATCACGATCGCGGACAAGCGCGCCACATTCCGGAAGATGCACGAGACGGGGTGCTTCGTGCTGCCCAATCCCTTCGACGTCGGAAGCGCGAAGGCGCTGGAGAATCTCGGCTTCAAGGCATTGGCCTCGACCAGCGCGGGCTTTGCCTGGAGCATCGGCAAGGCCGATAACCGCGTGACGCTCGACGACGTCTGCGCGCATCTTGCCGCGCTGTGTGCCGCGGTCGATCTGCCGGTCAACGCCGATTTCGAGGGTGGTTTCGCGCACAAGCCGGAAAAAGTCGCCGTCAATGTCGGCCGCGCCGTCAAGACCGGCGTCGCCGGGTTGTCGATCGAGGATTCGACCGGCGATGCCGCAAACCCGCTTTACGAGCGCGCGTTTGCGATCGAGCGCATCAAGGCGGCGCGTTCGGCAATCGATGCCGACAATAGCGGGGTGTTGCTGACCGGCCGCTGCGAGGGGTTTCTGGTCGGCGAGAGCGATCTCAACATGGTGATCGACCGGCTGTGCGCCTATGCGGACGCCGGCGCCGATTGCCTCTATGCGCCGGGGATCAAGACCAGGGAGCAGATTTCGGCGGTCGTGAAGGCGGTCAACCCCAAGCCGGTCAATCTCCTGATCGGGGCGTCCGGTCTTTCCGTCGCGGAAGCCGCCGACCTCGGCGTCCGCCGGATCAGCGTCGGCGGCTCGCTGGCGCGCACCGCGTGGGCCGGCTTCATGCGGGCGGCGCGCGAGATCGCGGAGCAGGGGACCTTCACCGAATTGGCCAAGGGTTACCCCGGCGGCGATTTGAACAAGATGTTCAGCTGACGCGATGACTCACGCAGCATGGCGGACAAGGGCTTCCGCCATGCTGTGAGACGGCCTGAGCGGGTCTTACTTGCTCGCCGGCTCACCAGCCGTTGAGCTCGGTGGAGATGCAGGCGGCGGTACTTGCGAAGGCGCGGCGCCCGTGGTTACTCCCGAACTCGTGCTGGCGCGCGGGGTGACGTCGCGCATTCCCGGAGGTGCTGCCGGAGGCGAGGTCGGCGCGGTGTTCTGAGCCGTCGCCGGTGCGGTGTTCTGGGCCGTCGATGAGGTTGCGCTCGGGTGCATCGACGAACGGTTCAAGCCGTAAAAGACCGCCCCCAGCACCAAGGCGATGCCGAGCGCGAACAGCGCGATCTTGCCGCTGCCGGCCGGACCTTCAGCGAGTTCCGGATCCATCTGCAGGTCGCGATCGAGGTGGGCCGCGCCACCAGGATCGTCGTCGCCGAGATAGGGGCGAGTGGGATTTCTGACACGATAGGGATCGTCCGGATGGGGTTCGCGGGCCATAACGGTTGCCTCCATTATCTATCCCGCGACAACGGCCGGTGCCCGAGCGGGTTCCGCGAATAGGGCTCGCCTTCCGGATGGTTCAATCTGTTCAGAATGGAACCCGCAGCGTAACTTCGAAACATTCTCTTCCATGAGGTTTGAGCATGTGGAACCTGCTTCCGAGCGATACCGTCTTGCACGTGTTGTCGCTCGTGGCGCTGGCGGCGCAGGCGATGACGGCGGCCTTGGCGGCCGGGAGGCGCAGCATGGATTGGGTCGGCGTGTGCATGCTGGGCTGCATCACCGCGCTCGGCGGCGGAACGATCCGCGATGTCCTGCTCGGACACTATCCGCTGCCTTGGGTGGAAAACCCGTCCTATCTGGCGCTGACGGCCGGCGCAGCTTTGGCGACCATCCTGATTGCACGAACCGTGCATCGGCTGTACCTGGCGTTTCTTGTCCTCGATGCGATCGGGCTCGTGGTCTTCACTATGGCCGGCTGCGACGTCGCCTGGCAGATGAACGCATCGCTGCCGATCGTGATTATTGCAGGGATGATCACCGGCTGCGCGGGCGGGGTCCTGCGCGACATCCTCTGCAACGACGTGCCGCTCTTGTTTCGCTCCGAACTCTACGCCAGCGTTTCCGTGGTGACCGGCCTGTTTTACGCAACGGCGTTCGGCCTGAAACTGAACGATGAAGTCTGGACGGCCCTGACATTCGTGCTCGGCCTGTCATTTCGTCTGCTGGCGATCCGCTACAAATGGGAGATGCCGAAATTCGTGTTCAACGAGGATCAACGCTGAAAGTTGATCCGTCATTCCGGGTCTGGTCCTTCGGACCATCCCGGAATGAC
>JBKQRS010000645.1:0-19773 GCA_052143915.1 Bradyrhizobium sp. | reverse complement strand
CGTTCGGTACGACGTCAACGACGAAACATATTTGGCGACGCTGACGTCGCGCACGGCCTATTCGCAAGAAGAGGTCGAAAAGCTGCAATCCTGGGCGGAGCAGCACCGCAAGGGCGGTCAAATCGAGATCCGCTACGATCCATCGCGGCAAAACCGCGCGGCGTTTGCGTCGGCCGAATTGGCATCCACCGCGGGCCGGACCCGCACCGACGTCACGATATTTTCGATCGCCGCGATTCTATCGGCGGGCCTGCTTTCGCTCGCGAGAGCTCTGAGCGCGCGAATGGCGCGCGCTGCCCCCGTCGCCGATGATCCCCAACGCGGCGGGCCCGTGCTGGGATCGCTCTTTGCCGTGCCGGGCCTGGCGATGATGGGATCAGCGATTTATGGCTTTGCCCATGGCGCTCCATTCACCGTGGACAATCTGATGGGGGTGTTGATCGCCGTCATGTTCGTCTTCGCTGGAATTTATGTCGGCGTGCCGCCACGGTACCGGAAATGGCGAAGCATGCTGGCAGCGCTCGTGGTCACCTGCCTTGCCTTGACCTTCGACTGGGTCGCCTTCGGTCCGGGCGAACGCCACTTCACCGGCAGCATCGGCGGCATCGGGTTCATCCCGGGCGAGATGATGGGGCGGATTGTCTTCGGCGTCTTCGCCGTCGTGATCGATGTCTGCGTGATCGCGATGTGGATCGGACAGTGCCGGCAGACGTTCCCGCCTGGAGGTCCAACCGCCAATCAGGCCGACTCGACAGCCTGACCATTCAACCGAGGTCAGCGGCTCACATTCCCTTCGGCGTGTCCGTGGGAAGTTCGAACACCAGGCAGGTCGTGGTGGCGTGCGCCAGCAGGCGGCCCTTGGTGTCGGTAACGCGGGCCTCGGCGGTGGCGGCGCGGCGGCCGACATTGAGCGTGCGGCCCTCGGAACGCACCACGCCGGTATCCTTGGTCATGCCGCGGATGAAACTGATCTTGAATTCGAGCGTGGTATAGCCGGTTCCCGGCGGCAGCGCCGAATGCACCGCCAGCCCCATCGCGGAATCCAGCAGCGTCGCGGCGTAGCCGCCATGCACCGAGCCGATCGGGTTGTAATGCCGGAAGGCAGGGATGCTGTGGAAGGCGACCATGCCCGGCTCGGCGGTGAAATCGAAGGGCTCGATGGGCTGCATGATCGGCGGCGCCGGCAGCCTGCCATCGAAAATGGCGCGGACGAAATCGATCCCCGCCATCGATGCCATCACCTCGGCAGGCGTCACGCCATATTCAACCTTGGGGGCGGTTCGGTCGGGCATTGATGCTGGTCCTGTTTTGAATGATGAGTATCATACAAGACTGCGCATTATTGCAACCAGCGTTTTTGCGCACCATGTTTTCGAGCACCCCGCCGTCATCCTGAGGTGCGCGCCCTTGCGCGCCTCGAAGGATGGGCCACGAGTGCAAACGTCTCATCCTTCGAGGCTCGCCGAAGACGGCGAGCACCTCAGGATGACGGCCTGCGCTGCTGAAACCACTACGCGCGCTTCGTCCGCATCAGATCGGCAAACCGCTGGAACAGGTAATGGGAGTCGCGCGGGCCGGGGGAAGCTTCCGGGTGATACTGCACCGAGAACACCGGCTTGTCGTCGAGCTGGATGCCGCAATTGGAGCCGTCGAACAGCGAGATATGGGTTTGCGTGGCGCCCTTCGGCAGCGTCGCCTGATCCACCGCAAAACCGTGGTTCATCGAGGTGATTTCCACCTTGCCCGTGGTTTCGTCCTTGACCGGATGATTGGCGCCGTGGTGGCCCTGATGCATCTTCCTGGTCTTGGCACCGACGGCGAGGCCCAGCATCTGGTGGCCGAGGCAGATGCCGAAGGTCGGGGTCCCCGAGTTGATGACTTTCTGAATCACCGGCACCGCGTATTTGCCGGTCTCGGCCGGATCGCCGGGGCCGTTCGACAGGAACACGCCATCGGGCTTCATCGCCAGGATGTCTTCCGCCGAAGTGGTCGCCGGCACTACCGTGATCTTGCAGCCGACGCCGGCGAGCAGCCGCAGAATGTTGCGCTTGATGCCGTAGTCGATGGCGACGACGTTGAATTCGGGCTCGGTCAATCGGCTGAAGCCTTTTTCCCAGATCCATGGCGTTTCGTCCCAGGTAAAGCGCTGGCTTGAAGTCACCAGCGGCACCAGGTCCATGCCCTCGAGGCCGGGCCATTCGCGCGCTTCTTCCTTCAAGCCGTGCAGATCGAACTCGCCGTCCTCGGCGTGGGCGATCACGGCATTGGGCATGCCCTTCTCACGGATCAGCGCGGTGAGCGCGCGGGTGTCGATCCCGGAAAGGCCGATGATGCCGCGCGCCTTCAGCCACTGGTCGAGATGGCGCGTGGCGCGGTAGTTCGAGGGGGCGGTGATGCCTGCGCGCAGGATCACCCCGCGCGCGCCCGGCGTCGCCGCCATGTTCACCGTCTCGATGTCTTCGTCGTTGGTTCCGACGTTGCCGATATGCGGAAAGGTGAAGGTGATGAGCTGTCCGGCATAGGAGGGGTCGGTGAGGATCTCCTCATAACCGGTCATCGCGGTGTTGAAGCATACTTCGCCGACCGCATGGCCCTCGGCGCCGAGGCCAAAGCCTTCCAGCACGGTGCCGTCGGCAAGCACGAGGAGCGCGGTCGGCTTGTGGTCCGGCCAGGCTGAGGCGTTTTCGGTGTGGGTCATGAGCGCATTACATAGTCTCCGCCTGCGCAGGCGTCAAAGCCGGAAACGGCCGATTCACATGCAGTTTGCGCATATTTGACAGGCGACGCCCCGCTCTTAATCTTAAGACCACCGCTATCCGCCGATTTCCCCCGAGATTTCCCGATTCCGGAGCCGCGAATGGACAATACGATGCCGATCTTGCTGGTTCCGGGTCTGGTGTCCTCACCCCGGATATTCGCCCCCGTCGTGCCCGCGTTGTGGCGGTGGGGTCCGGTGACGGTCGCCAACCATATTCGCGACGACAATATGGGCGCGATCGCGCGGCGGATTCTTGCCGAGGCACCGCCGCGTTTCGCGCTGGCCGGGCATTCGATGGGCGGCTACATCGCGTTCGAAATCATGCGGCAGGCGCCGGAGCGGGTGGCCAAACTGGCGCTGATCAACACCCAGGCGCGCCCCGATACGCCGGAGGCGACGGCCCGCCGCCGCGGCCAGCTGGCGCGGGCACAGGCAGGCGAATTTCGCGCCATCCTCGATGAATTGTTCCCGGGCTTCGTGCATCCGTCACGGCGCGACAACGCCGACCTGCGTCAGCTGGTGCACGACATGGGCGACGACATCGGCGTTGACGCCTTTGTCCGCCAGCAGACCGCCATCATGGGCCGGCCGGATTCGCGCCCGACGCTGGCATGGATCAAGTGCCCGACGCTGGTACTTTCCGGCGACGAGGACAACACCATCCCGAATTCGCTGTCGAAGGAAATGGCGGACGGCATTCATGGGGCGAAACTCGTGATCCTTTCGCACTGCGGCCACCTTCCGCAGGTCGAACAGCCGCAGGCGACGGCGAACGCCCTGGTCGATTGGCTGCGGATTTAGTGCCGCCGTGCGGCACAAGAGTTGTGTGAATGCCGCGAAGGGCCTAGATCAGGGCTTGGTAGCGGCCAGCGAGAGGACGAGAGACGATGCTGCGTGACGACATCAACAACGCGGTCAAGGAGGCGATGCGGGCCAAGGACGAGCGCAAGCTGTCCACGCTGCGGATGGTCAATTCGACCATCAAGAATGCCGACATCGCCGCGCGCGGGGAGGGTAAGCCGCCGCTCAGCGACGCCGACCTGCTCGGCGTGTTCCAGAAGATGATCAAACAGCGCCAGGAGTCGGTCGAGCTGTACGACAAGGGCGGCCGCGCCGAGCTTGCCGCCCAGGAGCGCGAGGAGATCGCAATCATCTCCGCTTACTTGCCGAAACAAATGTCGGAAGCCGACGTGAATGCGGCGATCGCGGCCGCCATTGCCGAAACCGGTGCCGCCGGCATGAAGGACATGGGCAAGGTGATCGGGGTCTTGAAGGCGAAATACGCCGGGCAAATGGATTTCGGCAAGGCCAGCGGCCTGGTGAAGGCGGCGCTGACAGGGTGATTCAACAATAACGGAGGTCGATATGGCAGATCAGCAAGCTTCACCCGCCGGTCCCGATCTGTCCCAGGGTGTCATGCCCTCCGAATTCTCCGGCGACATGCTGCTTGGGCATGTCGGCGACGAAGACGTGCTGCTGGTGCGTTCAGGACCCGACATCTTCGCCATTGACGCCCATTGCAGCCATTATCACGGCCCGCTCGCCGACGGCGTCATCGACGGCTGGAACATCCGTTGTCCCTGGCATCATGCCTGTTTCGACTTGCGCACCGGGGAAGCGACCCGCGCCCCGGCACTCTCAGCCATTGCGGTCTGGAAGGTTGAGCGGGAGGGCGAGCGCATTTTTGTCCGGCAAAAGCGCGCGCAACCCAAGCCGCGCGTGAAAGGTGCTGTCGACGCGCCTGGCCGGATCGTGATTGTCGGCGGAGGTGCTGCCGGGTTTGCCGCCGCCGAGATGCTGCGACGGCAAGACTATCGCGGCAGCATCGTGATGCTGAGCAATGAGGCGGCGGCACCGGTGGATCGGCCTAACCTGTCAAAGGACTATCTCGCCGGCAGCGCGCCCGAGGAATGGCTGCCGTTGCGCCCCGAGGAATTTTACGCCCAGGCAGGTATCGATTTGCGGCTCGGGACGGAGGTCGCGGCGATCGATACCAAGGCGAGAGAAGTGGTTCTCGCCGGTGGCGAAGCCATTCCTTACGACCGTCTGCTGCTGGCGACCGGGGCGGAGCCGGTGCGCCTGCCGATATCAGGCGTAGACCAGCCCCATGTCCACATTTTGCGCTCGCTGGCCGATTGCCGCGCGATCATTGCGTCAGCGAACGGCGCGCGCCGCGCGATGGTGATCGGGGCGAGCTTCATCGGGCTCGAGACCGCGGCGTCGCTGCGAGCCCGGGATATCGAGGTGCACGTCGTAGGGCTGGAGCAGCGGCCGATGGAACGCGTGCTCGGACCGGAGATGGGAGACTTCGTTCGGGCGCTGCATGAGGAGCACGGCGTCATCTTTCATCTCGGCGATACCGTGACTTCGATCGATGGCAAGCGCGCGACGCTGAAAAGCGGCGGCGTGCTCGATGCCGATGTTGTGGTGATCGGTGTTGGCGTGCGCCCGCGTCTGGCTTTGGCCGAGAAGGCTGGGCTCGCGATCGATCGCGGCGTCACGGTGGATGCGTATCTCGAGACCAGCATCCCCGGCATCTACGCGGCGGGCGATATTGCGCGCTGGCCGGATCCGCATTCCGGCGAAACCATTCGTGTCGAACACTGGGTGGTGGCGGAACGCCAGGGCCAGACCGCCGCGCGCAACATGCTGGGACAGCGCGAGGTCTTCGATGCCGTGCCGTTCTTCTGGAGCCAGCATTACGACGTCCCGATCAATTATGTCGGTCACGCCGGAAAGTGGGACGAAATCGCCGTAGACGGCGATATCGCTGCGAAGGATTGCCTGCTGCGATACAAGAGCGGCGGACGCGTGCGCGCGGTCGCTTCGATCTATCGCGATGTCGCAAGCCTCGAGGCGGAAATTGCGATGGAGCGCGCGACGCGCTGATTCCCTTCCGGCGAGTGGAAGGTGTTTGTGCTGCAATGGCAATGGTCTAGTCTGACATTCATGCTCACCGAAACCACCGACTACGAACAACTCTACCGCGACTTCCGCTGGGAGATTCCTGCGCGGTTCAACATGGCGAGTGCCTGCTGCGACCGTCATGCCGACGGGACCAACCGCCTGGCGCTGGTCTATGTCGACGAGGACGGCGGTAGCTCGCGCACCTCGTTCGACGAACTGGCTGCGATGTCGCGGCGTTTCGCCAATGTGCTGAAGGCCGATGGGCTGAAGCGCGGCGATCGGGTCGCGGTGTTTCTGTCGCAGTCGCTGGAACTGCCGATCGTGCATCTGGCGGCGTGGCGTTCCGGCCTGGTGTCGATCCCGCTGTTTGCGCTGTTCGGCGAGGACGCGCTGGAATTCCGCCTGTCGAATTCCGGCGCGAAGGCCATCGTGACCGACGAGGCGGGTTGGGCGAAGATCGCGAGGATCCGCGACCGGCTGCCCACGCTGAGAGATATCTACGTCACCGGCGGCGCTGCCCCCGTCGGCGCCAGATCGTTCTGGTCATCGGTCGACGCCGCATCCGACCAGTTTTCGACCATCGATACCTCGGCGGAGGATCCCGCCATCATCATCTACACCTCGGGCACGACAGGAAATCCAAAGGGCGCGCTGCATGCCCACCGCGTGCTGCTCGGCCATCTGCCGAATGTCGAGATGGTGCATGATTTCCTGCCCAAACCCTTTGACGTGATGTGGACGCCCGCCGACTGGGCCTGGATCGGCGGCTTGTTCGATGCGCTGTTTCCGGCCTGGTATCACGGCGTGCCCGTGGTCGGGCACCGCGCCCGGAAATTCGAGCCGCAGGCGGCGATGCATCTGATGGCCGATCACGGCGTGCGCAATGTGTTCCTGCCGCCGACCGCGCTGAAGCTGATGCGGCAGGCGGAGGTCAGGCATTCCGGCGTGAAGCTGCGCAGCATGCTCTCGGGCGGCGAATCGCTCGGCGCCGAACTCCTGGAATGGGTGCGCGCGACCTTCGGCATCGACGCCCATGAGGTCTATGGCCAGACCGAGTGCAATCTCGTGGTCGGCAGCAATTCCAGGCTGTTTCCGATCCGCCCCGGTGCGATGGGCAAGGCGACACCGGGATTCGACGTTCGCATCGTCAATGAGCGCGGCGAAGAACTGCCCACCGGCAGCCGCGGCATCATCGGCGTGCGCCAGCCCAACCCGTGCACGATGCTCGGCTACTGGAAGAACGAGGAAGCCACGCGCAAGAAATTTGCCGGCGAATTCCTGCTCACCGGCGATCTCGGCGTCCAGGATGCGGACGGCTATTTCTGGTACGTCAGCCGCGAGGATGACGTGATCACCACGGCCGGCTATCGCGTCGGGCCGTCGGAAATCGAAAATACGTTGATGAAACATCCGGCGGTGGCGATGTCGGCGGTGGTCGGCATTCCCGACCCCGTCCGCACCGAATCGATCAAGGCGTGGATCGTGCTGCGTCCGGGCTTTACGCCCAGCGATACGCTGGCGCGCGAGATCCAGGAGTTCGTCAAGGTGCAGCTCGCGGCGCATGAATATCCGCGCTTCGTGCAATTTGCCGACAGCCTGCCGATGACCGCCACCGGCAAGGTGCTGCGGCGCGAGCTGCGGGGATTGGGGTAGTCACGTCGTCCCTGCTTTCGCAGGGACGACGTGAGAATCTTGACCCAAATCAACACGCCGTCGTCGCTGCCCTGCGTCAATGGACCGAAATCATTCGGAGGAAGCCGATGACGTCCATCTCCGGCAAGGTTGATCCGGTGGTACGCCGGATCACGGTCGCCGACATCGCCGAGGCGCTGGGGCAGGGCCTGCGTGATTTTCAGGCCACCCCGCTGTACGGTCTATTGTTCGGCGCGCTCTACGCGGGCGGCGGCATCGTCATTCTGCTCTGCCTGACCGCGTTTGGACTGGTCTATCTGGCCTATCCGCTGGCGGCCGGCTTTGCGCTGATCGGTCCGTTTGTCGCCATCGGCCTTTACGAGGTGAGCCGCCGGCGCGAGGCCGGGCAGCCGATCTCGATTGCCGGCATCTGGTCGACCGTGACGTCTCGCAGCGAAATCGGCTGGATGGCCTTTGTCACGCTGTTCATCTTCGTGATCTGGATGTACCAGGTCCGCCTCCTGATCGCGCTGTTGATCGGGCTCAACGCCTCGTTTTCCAGCCTGCATGAATTCATCACGGTGGTGCTGACCACCAATGAAGGATTGGTGTTCCTCGCCATCGGCAACCTGGTCGGCGCGGCACTGTCGCTGATTCTGTTCTCGCTGACGGTGGTGTCGTTCCCGCTGCTGCTCGACCGCGACGTCGATTTCGTCACCGCGATGGTGACCAGCGTGCGCGCCGTGGTGACGAGTCCGGTGCCGATGATCGGATGGGCCGCGATCATTGTCGTACTGCTGATCGTCTCGGCGCTGCCCTACTTCCTCGGCCTCCTGGTGACGCTGCCGGTGCTCGGCCACGCCACCTGGCATCTCTATCGCCGTATCGTGGCGCCGGTGGCGGGGTGAGGCTGGATGCTGTCGTCCCTGCCTTCGCGTTCGCAGGGACGACGACTGGCTGCGACGGCGTCTTGATTCCCATCTTCCATCCTCAGCTGTCGAGTTTCAGCGCGGCGTATGGGATTTCAAGCGGCTGTCCGGTTTCAAGTATGCTCTTGAGGCTGGACAGGATGGCGGGCCACCCCTTCGAGATGCCTTCGAGAAACTTGCTGCCCTCGGCGAAGCCTTCATGCGTCAGCGTCAGCTTGACGAGCTTGCCATATGGCTCAAGTACGAACGTCGCGAGCGCGGGGAATTCGTTTCGATACCTGTCCGATTGATTCACGAACGTATAGGCCAGCCGCCGTGGCCGGTCGCATTCGACGACCTTGCCGGCATCGGAGACGGTGCCATCGCTTCGCACCATCTCGAATGAGGAGCCGACCTTCCAGTCCGACCTGAGCCGGGCGCCGAACCAGTAACGTTCGGTGAAATTGCCGTCGGTCAAGGCATGCCAGAGTTTTTCCGGCGTGGTCTCGATATAGGTGACGTAGATGAATTCGGGCTTAGGCATGGGCCGGCTCCTCGGCGCAATTCGGCGCAAGGTCGGCCGGCAATGCACGCCCGGTTTCCAGCATGCTCTTCAGGCTCGCGATCACCATCGGCCAGCCGCCGGAAATATCGCGCAGGGTCTTGCCGCCTTCGTCGAGGTTGTCGTGCGTCACCGTCAATTTGACGACGTTGCCGCGAGGTTCAAGATCGAAGGTGACCCGCGAGGTCCGTTCGCGCTTCGCCTCGTCCGAACAGGGGTCCCAGGTGTAGGCGAGCCGCCTCGGCGGATCCGATTCCAGCACCTTGCCCTCGATGCTCGGCTTGCCCTGCTTGGCAAAGCGGTAAGTCGATCCGACCTTCCAGTCGGAGGTCACGCGGTGGCCGAACCAGTAGCGCTCGGTGAAGTCGCCATCGGTCAAGGCATGCCAGAGCTTCTCCGCCGAGGTCTCGATATAGGTGGTGTAGACGAATTCCGGTTTACTCATCGCGCTTCTCCAGTTGCCGTTTCAATTCGCTGAGCGCGGTCAGCTTGCCGCGCTCGAATTTCTTGATCCACCGCTCGCCGATCTGATGGATCGGCACCGGGTTGAGGTAGTGCAGCTTCTCGCGGCCATGCCTGAAGGTGGTGACGAGATTGGCCTCTTCGAGAATCACAAGGTGCTTGGTCACGGCCTGCCGCGTCATGGCGAGGCCGTCGCAAAGTTCGTTCAGGGTTTGACCGTTTTTGGCGTGAAGCCTGTCGAGCAGCGACCGTCTCGATGCATCGGCCAGCGCTTTGAAAACGTCATCCATGGGTGCGAACTATAGGCAACCAAATGGTTGCATGTCAAGAGGGTGTTTTGGCGGACGCGAGTGGCTGTGCTAGCGTTTCGACGAGCCAACACAGATTGGCTGTGACAGCCTGGGTGGAAAAAACATGAACCGTTACGTCAAATCGGCAACCTATCTCTCGGTCTTCTTCTCCCTCTGCGGCGGCGCCGTTGCCCAACAGCAGGTGATCGGGGCGCCGCCCGAAGCCTCCAACATGAAACTGGTCGGCTACAGCGACCTGCAGGCGCGCAGCGCCTATCAGCCGACCATCCACCACCAGGGCGACCGCTGGATCGCCTATGTCGGACATCACGGCGGCACCGACGAGATTCCCGATCCGGTCAATCCAATGACCGGCAAGGCCGAACCGAACGGCACCTCGATCGTCGACGTCACCGATCCCGCGCATCCGAAATATCTGCACCACATTCCCGGTCAGGAAGGAAAGTATGAGGGCGGCGGCGCGCAGATGGTGCGTGTGTGCGACGGCAAGGCCTTGCCCAAGGGCGACCCGAATGCGGTCTACATGCTGCGTGCGGTCGGCAGTACGGGGCATGAGATCTGGAACGTCGCCGATCCCTCCAATCCCGTTCTCGTCACCCATATTGGCGAGGGCCTGAAGGACACGCACAAGAACTGGTGGGAATGCAACACGGGCATCGCTTACCTCGTGTCGGGCGCGCCTGACTGGCGCACACGGCGCATGACGATGATCTATGACCTCAGCGATCCCGCCTACCCTCAGAAGATCCGGGATTTCGGGCTTCCCGGTCAGGAACCCGGCGCCACCGGCGCGGTGCCGACCGAAGTGCACGGGCCGATCTCGACCGGGCCGGAAGGCAACCGGGTGTATTTCGGCTACGGCACCGACAAGGGCGGCTTCCTGCAGATCGTCGATCGCGACAAGCTGCTCAATGGGCCGAAGGAGCCGACGCCGGATAATCTGCGCTATCCGGAGATCTCGCGTCTGGCGATGTCGGCTTTCAACGGCGCCCACACCACCTTTCCGATGCTGAAAATGCCGATTGCCGAATTCGCTCACGACAAGGACGGCAAGACCCGCGACATCGTCATGATCGTCGATGAGGAGATCGTCAACGAATGCGCCGAGCCGCGGCAGATGGTCTGGTTCGCCGACGTCACGATCGAAAACCGGCCGATGATGATTTCGAGCTATACCGCGAAGGAAGCCGGCGGCGCGTTCTGCGAGCGGGGAGGGCGGTTCGGCTCGCATTCCTCCAACGAGAGCATGGCGCCGGTCTACTACAAGAAGATGGCGTTCATCTCGTTCTTCAATGCCGGCGTGCGCGCGCTCGACATCCGCGATCCCTACCACCCGACTGAAGTGGGCTATTTCATACCCGCGATCACGGCCGCGACCGACAAGCGCTGCGTCAAGATCGACGGCAAGGATCGCTGCAAGGTCGCGATCCAGACCAACAATGTCGAGACCGATGAGCGCGGCTACATCTATATCGTCGATCGCGCCAACACCGGCCTTCATATTCTGGAACTGACGGGTGCGGCGCGCGCCGTGGCCGGTCTACCATGAGGCGGTGAGACAGGGTGCGTGGACTGCTGATATCTGCGTTTGCGGTGGCGATTTTCGCAGCGTCCGGTCTAGCCGGTGATCAGCATGTCCGCATCACCCGCGAGGGTTGGCGGGAGATCGCCTGGCCGTTTCCGCGCGATGGATGGCCGGCAGGGCGCGCCTACCGTTGCGAAACGGAGGCCTGCGGCGGCGAGGTCGAAGTTTATGTGCGGCCCAAGATCGGCTTCTGCAATTGCGACACGGGAGTGGCCGATGACGACGAAGTCGACCGCGTCGCCGATCTCGATCTGATGAGCGAGCGTTTCGTCCCGCTTCGCGAAGGCGAGGTGATCCGCGTCGCCGATATGCCCGGACGCTTGCGCGCCTATGACCTGCGCATGTCGGACGGCTCGCGGCACGCCGCCATCGGCATCGCAGTGTCGCGGCGCTGCGACCTCATGGTCGCGGTGGCGAAAGGAGCGGGGGCGGCATCGGACGTTCAGCCTGTCGCGCTCGATTTTCTGGCGTCCGACAACATGACGCGCTGGATGACGAAGGCGATGGACGGGGGGTGAGGCCGCCTTCCCTTCCCTTCTCCCACAAGGGAAGAGCAGGCCTTCTCCCGTTTGATACGATGGTGCATAATCGACCGGCCAATCCGGCTTGAATCGCGAGTCCCCCATGTCCCTTCAGCTCTACCTCGCCTTTGTCGCCGCCTGCATCGGGCTTGCCCTGTTGCCGGGCCCGGTCGTGACGCTGGTCATCGCCAACGGGCTGCGGCATGGCACCCGCGCGGCGCTGACCAACATCGCCGGCGTGCAGGCGGGGCTGGCGATCGTGATCGGCATTGTCGCGGTCGGGCTGACCTCGCTGATGGCCACCATGGGCTACTGGTTCGACTGGGTGCGCTTTGCCGGCGCCGCCTATTTGGTCTGGCTCGGCATCAAGCTGATCCGCGTCCCCGTCGTTGGCGTCGAGGCCGAGGCGCCGCCGCCGCCGCGCGGCGGGTTTTTCCTGCAAGGCTTTCTGGTGCTGCTTAGTAACCCCAAGGTGCTGGTGTTCTTCGGCGCGTTCATCCCGCAGTTCATGGACATGAGCCATGACCATGTCTCGCAGGTGACGTTGCTTGGGGTAACCTTCATGGTCACCGCGGGAATGACGGATGCGGCCTATGCGCTGCTCGCCGGCCGCGCGCGCCTGTTCTTCTCGGCACGCCGCACGCGGCTGTTGTCGCGCGTCTCCGGCGGCTTCATGATCGGCGGCGGCATCTGGCTGGCGCTGACGCGGGCAAGGTAACGTTCGCTAACCCGGCAGCAGCCCTCGCGCACGCAACTCGATTTCGATCTCGCCAAAGATATTCGCCAGCCGATCGGCCCATTCTGTCTCGCCGGCATCGTCAGCAATCAGATCCTGGCGGATCTCGATCCCCGTGTTCATCAGCCCGCGCGCCTCGCCGTGCACGGGGATGGTGTAGTCGGTCTCGTCGCTCACCGCATAGGGCTCGTTGTCGCCGACCACGAGATCGCCTTGCGCGCGCAAGCGTTGGAGCAAGAGCGGCGGCAGGCTGCTGTTGCGTTGGTAGAGGGTGCCGACATGCCAGGGCCGCGCGATCCCGGCATAGACTGGCGTGAAGGAGTGCAGCGACACCAGCACCGTCGGGATGCCGTTATCAAGACGGTTGTCGATCACCTCGCGGATGCGGCGATGGTAGGGATCGAACACCTGCTGGCGCCGCGCCTCGGCGGCGTCCCGGGTGAGGCCTTCATTGCCGGGGATGACGGTTGATTCGCTGATGCGCGGGATCGAGCTTGGTGCTTGCGGCGGTCGATTGCAGTCGATCACAAGCCGCGAGTAGCGTTGCGCGATCAGATGCGCGCCGAGATGTTTCGACAGCGCGCCGGCGACGCCGGCGATGCCGACGTCCCAGGCGATATGCCGGGTCATCTCGCTCTCCGGCAGACCGAGATCGCCGAGCCGACGCGGGATGGCACGGCCGTAATGATCCGAGGTCAACAGGAACGGCGAGGACCCGGAGGCATTTTCGTCCAGAACCGGCGGAACGTCCTCCTCCCCCAGGAGTAATGATGTGTCGCCGGTACCGTCTAAAACCATTTTTCATTGCCCGTTTTGCCTAGTGAAGCGGCATACCGATTTAGAAATGTGCAGGGATCGGTGTAGATTACACCCCGCAAAGTCATAATTATTGCTTCAACGATGCCGCTCCTGACGATTCATCACAAGACCGAATATCGCTATGCGCACCCCGTCGCGTTTGGCGAACACCGGATCATGCTGCGCCCGCGCGACGGTCACGATCTGCGTGTGCTGTCCGGCAACCTTGAGATCGTGCCGCAGCCGATGCGGCTGCGCTGGATCCATGACGTGTTCGGCAACAGCGTGGCGATCGCGACCTTCGATGAGCGCGCCGAAACCCTCATCTTCACCTCGACCGCCACCGTCGAGCATAATCCGGCCGAGGAGTTCGCGCTGACCCCGGACGACCCGGCCTATTTCTATCCGTTCCTTTACGACGACGAGGAATTCCCCGACCTCGTCCAGTTCATCACGCCGCAATATGGCGATCCGCACGGCGAGCTGTCGGCGTGGGCGCTGAATTTCCTCGACGCCGAGGGGCCGACGCCGACTTTCAAAATTCTCTCCGAAATGACCCACGGCATCCGCGAGGCCTTCACCTACCGCAAGCGGCATGAGCAGGGCACGCAGCATCCGCTCGATACGCTGCAGACGAAGTCCGGCACCTGCCGCGACTACGCGCTGTTCATGATCGAGGCGCTGCGGCGGCTCGGCATCGCGGCGCGCTTCGTGTCGGGTTATCTGTCCATCCCCGGCGATCGCGCCCAAGATTATCATGGTGGCTATGTTGGTGGCCATGTTGGCGGCGGTTCGACCCATGCCTGGGTCCAGGTCTATCTGCCGAGCGCCGGCTGGATCGAGTTCGATCCCACCAACGGCATCGTCGGCACCCGCGACCTGATCCGTGTCGCGGTGGCGCGCGATCCGCGCCAGGCCATTCCGCTGCACGGCACCTATCTCGGCCCGGCCGACGCCTTCGTCGGCATGGAGGTCAGCATCAACGTCGTCTCCACCGAGACGGTGGAGGCCTGATCATGGAGATCAAGGTCGGCTTCGAGATCGCCTACACCGCGGTGGCGCCGACGCCGATGGTGATCATGCTCTCCATTCACCCCTCGCGGCGTCACGACATCATCGGCACCGAGAGCATCGTCGCCGAACCCGACGTGCCAATCGGATTTTACCGCGACAGTTTTGGCAATATCTGCGGCCGGCTGGTGGCGCCCGCCGGCGGCGTGACCTTGCGCGGCAGCGCGCTGGTGGGCGATTCCGGATTGCCCGACGCAGTAGTGCCGGATGCGCAGCAACTGCCGATCGACCAACTGCCCGACGACGTGCTGCTGTATCTGATGGCGAGCCGCTATTGCGAAACCGACAAGCTGACCGACATCGCCTGGTCGCTGTTCGGCGCCACCAGGCCGGGCTGGGAGCGGGTGACCGCGATCTGCAACTTCGTGCACGATCACGTCACCTTCGGCTATCAGCACGCCCACCACATGAAATCCGCGCTCGACGTCTACGAGCAGCGCGCCGGCGTGTGCCGCGACTTTGCCCACCTCGCGCTGACCTTCTGCCGCTGCATGGGCATTCCGGCGCGCTATTGCACCGGCTACATGGGCGATATCGGCATTCCGCCCGAGCCCGAGCCGATGGATTTCTCCGGCTGGTTCGAGGCCTATCTGTCCGGCCAGTGGTACACCTTCGATGCGCGCCACAATCACCCCCGGATCGGCCGCATCCTGATGGGCACCGGCCGCGACGCCGCCGACGTGGCGCTGACCACGAGTTTTGGCCGGATGAATCTCGCGAAATTCGTCGTCATCAGCGATGAAGTGGTGGCGGCTTGATCCGGGTTTCGTCATTCCGGGATGGTGCGCTAGCACCAGACCCGGAATCTCGAGATTCCGGGTTCGCTCGTTTCACTCGCGCCCCGGAATGACAGAGGACCCCCATGAACTCCGATCAGCTCTTCGTCTACGGCACGCTGATGCGCGGCTTCGATCATCCGATGGCGCAGCTGTTGTCGCGCAGGGCGGACTTTATCGGCAAGGCGCGCTGCCGCGGCAGGCTCTATCTGGTGAAGCATTATCCCGGGCTGGTTAAGTCGGACGACGCCGACGACGTCGTGTTCGGCGAACTGTTTCGGCTGCGTCAGCCTGCCGAATTGCTGCGCGAGTTCGATATGTATGAAGCCTGCGGCGAGGGTTTTACCGAGCCGACCGAATATATCCGACAGATGCTGCAGGTGGCGCGCGACGACGGCGCCGTTAGCGAGGCCTGGACCTATGTCTACAACTGGCCGGTCGACCGCCTGCCGCGCATCGCCTCGGGGCGGTTTCTGGAGGGGTAGGGGATTACGTCAGGCCCGCTTCTTCGGCTTGGCCTTTTGCTGCATGTAGGATCGCAGCACCGCATTCATCCGGCGCTGATAGCCCTCGCCCTGGCTCTTGAAATAGTCGAGCACATCCTCATCGACGCGAATGGAAATGGCCTTTTTCCGGGCTGGTATTACCAGAACGGCATCCGACCAGTCGATATCGATGGGTGCTGCATCGGGATCATTGGCGACGGCCTTGGCAATATCAGCATCAGTGAGCTTGTCGACACGAGCCCAATCAGTCTTGCCCTTTCGGCGGTCGCCCCATTTTCGCGTTACGATAGTCTCTTTCTTCATTTTTCCTCGCGCGGCGCGCTGAGATAATCCGGATGATTTCTTTCCGTCGCGTGAAAACAACGGCAATCAATCGGTTTTCCGAATGACCTATGGCGACCCAGCGCTCCTCATTGTTGCGGTCGGATCGGCGAAGCATGATCGGTCCATAGAAGACCTCACTTGCGTCCTCAAAATCGATCCCATGTTTGGCGAGATTTAGCTCGCTCTTACGCTTGTCCCAGTCGAATCCAACGACGGATTCATGGTCGAAGTTCTCTAACATCGGAATTCTCACGCGTTAGTGCTTTGAGTATCGCTGCCCTCCTGCGCGCGTTCCTTCCCGATGAACTATTTTATGGTTGAGATTTGTATATACATATGTATTCGTCTTTGTCAACTCTCTTCATAGCTTTTTGGATTTTGGACATGGCGCAGGTGGCCCTGTGAATAGCGGCGAGAAGCCCGATAATCTTCGTAATTTCGGCCCGCCGCACTATATCCCTAGTCGGTTGGCCCAGACTTATTAAAGACACAGGCCCCGACTCACCGCAAAATCGAAAAACGATGCGCTTTACGCCCCAATTCCTCGATGAGCTGCGCGCCCGGCTTCCGGTTTCGGAAGTCGTGGGCCGGCGCGTGAAGTTGAAGAAGGCGGGGCGCGAGTGGAAAGGCCTGTCGCCGTTCCAACAGGAAAAATCGCCGTCGTTCACCGTCAACGACCAGAAGGGATTTTACCACGACTTCTCCTCCGGCAAGCACGGCGACATCATCTCCTTCCTGATGGAGACCGAGGGCGTCGGCTTCACCGAAGCCGTCGAGCGCCTTGCCGCGATGGCAGGCCTGCCGCTGCCGGCGGTGACGCCTGATGCCGCGCGCCACGAGCAGCGCCGCAAGACGCTGTACGATGTCATGGAACTGGCCGCGAAATTCTTCGCCGAGACGCTGGCCTCGCGCGTTGGCGCCAAGGCGCGCGGCTATCTCGCCGACCGCGCGATTTCGCCCGCCACGCAAGTCCAGTTCCGCATCGGCTATGCGCCGGGCGAAAAATACGCGCTGAAGGAATATCTCGGCGCGCATGGCATTCCGGTCGAGGACATGGTGGAAGCGGGGCTCTTGATCGCCGCCGACGATATTCCCGTGCCCTATGATCGCTTCCGCGACCGCGTGATGTTTCCGATCACCGATGTGCGCGGGCGCGTGATCGCGTTCGGCGGCCGTGCGCTGGAGAAGGACGTCGCGGCGAAATACCTGAACTCGCCCGAAACGCCGCTGTTTCACAAGGGCGACAATCTCTACAACCTCGCCGCCGCACGGCTTGCCACCCATAACGGCAGCCCGCTGGTAGTCGTGGAAGGCTATGTCGACGTCATTGCCATGGTCGGCGCCGGCTTTCCCGCCAGCGTCGCGCCCCTTGGCACCGCGCTGACCGAGAACCAGCTCGCGCTGTTGTGGAAGATGGCGGACGAGCCGATCCTGTGCTTCGACGGCGACCGCGCCGGACAAAAGGCGGCGTGGCGCGCCGCCGATCTGGCGCTGCCGCATCTTGCGCCGGGAAAAAGTCTTCGTTTTGCGCTGCTGCCGGAGGGGCAGGATCCCGACGACCTCGTGCGCTCGGGCGGGCGGGGTGCGATCGAGGAAGTGATCGGCGCCGCGCGTGGATTGGCCGACGTGATCTGGTCGCGCGAAATCGAAGGCGGTACGTTTGCCACCCCCGAGCGGCGCGCGGCGCTGGAGAAACGGATCGGTGAGCTCGCCAATGGCATCGGCGACGAAATGGTGCGGCGCTACTACCGCCAGGACCTCAGCGAGCGCCTGCAGCGGAGCTTCGCGCCGGAAGCCGGCCGCAGCAGTTATGCGAGGGGCGGATATCGCGGCGGGCCTGCGGGCAATTACGGTCGCGAATCAGCAGGGCGTTTTGGCGCCCGGGGGCCCTTCACCCCGGGGGCGGCGGGCCGATTCGGCGGCCGGCCGGCGGCGTCGGCCGGCAGCCAGACCATCAACCGCGGACCCTATCAGGCGGCCAGCGCCCAGCTTGCGACCAGCCCGATCATGCGCGGCCAGCGCAGCGCGATGTCGCGCCGGGAGGCCTTGATCCTGCAATCCCTGATCAACCACCCTTGGCTGTTGCACGACCATCTCGAAGAGGTGGCCGCGCTGGAATTGGCCCACCCCGAGGCGCACAAACTGCGCGCCGGCATCATCGCGGCCTTCGCCAACGATCATCACCACTCGGCCGAGCCATCGGAACAAAGCGAGAAGATGCGGATCGATCTCGAGACGGGCGGATTTTCACAAGGACTTCAAAGGGTTGAGGGCGCGATCACGACCTCGGCGGTGTGGGGCGCGCAGACCGGCGCGGCGCGGGAGGACGTTCTTTCCACTTGGCATCAGCTCGTCTCCTTGCATCGCCAATGGCACTCATTACTTAGGGAATTGAAGGATGCCGAGCTCGCCTTGGGGGAAGAGGCGAGCGAGGCGAATCTGGCGTGGCTGCGGGACGTCAAGGCCCGGATGGCGGAAATGGACGGCACTGAGGCCCTGATCGAGGGGTTCGGCGAGTCCTCCGGCCGGTTCCAGCGCAGCGTCTGATTGAAAATTGCTGCGGACGGCCCTGGCCGAAGCCGCAAAAAGACTCGCCAAATCCATGGTTTGGCGGCAAAAACAGGGTTAAGCGAGAGTTAACGGCCTTCGGGCTATACGTACGAATCCGGCGAGACAAATTCGGGGGTGGCGATGTTCTGCGCCGCCCTTTCCGCGTCGTAAGACATCTAGTGATTCAAGCAGGCGCGGCGACGCCTCCTGATTGAAGCGCGTTTAGGAGCATTGAATGGCCACCAAGGCAAAGACGCTGCAGGTTAAAGACAAGGAAAAAGACGACAAGGCAGCAGACGCTCCCGAGAAGGATTCAGCCGAAGCGCCGTCGCCGTTGCTCGATTTGTCGGACGCCGCCGTCAAGAAGATGATCAAGCAGGCCAAGAAGCGCGGCTTCGTGACCTTCGATCAGCTCAACGAAGTGCTGCCCTCCGACACCACCTCGCCCGAACAGATCGAGGACATCATGTCGATGCTCTCCGACATGGGCATCAACGTCACCGAGGCTGACGACGCCGACAGCGAGGAAGAGAACAAGGAAGAGGCCGAGGACGAGACCGACAACGAACTGGTCGAGGTCACGCAAAAGGCCGTCACCGAAGTCAAGAAGTCCGAGCCCGGCGAGCGCACCGACGATCCCGTCCGCATGTATCTGCGCGAGATGGGCACGGTTGAATTGCTCTCCCGCGAAGGCGAAATCGCAATTGCAAAACGCATCGAGGCCGGCCGCGAGGCGATGATCGCTGGCTTATGCGAAAGCCCGCTGACCTTCCAGGCCATCATCATCTGGCGCGACGAACTCAACGAGGGAAAGATCTTCCTTCGCGACATCATCGATCTCGAAGCGACCTATGCCGGCCCCGACGCCAAGAACAACATGAACCCGCTGCTGGCGGCGCCGGTCGGCCCCGACGGCCAGCCGCTTGCGGATCCCCCCAACGGCAATGGCGGCGCAATGCCGGCTGCCGTTGCACCGCCGGCCGCGCCGCCATCGCCGACCCCGTTCCGTGCCGCGCCTGCCGCCGCGCCCGAGGGCGAGGAAAAGGATCCGGCGGAAGCCGCCGCCGAAGGCGACATGGATGACGACGAGTTCGAAAACCAGATGTCGCTCGCGGCCATCGAGGCCGAGCTGAAGCCAAAGGTGGTCGAAACTTTCGACAAGATCGCCGACAACTACAAGAAGCTGCGCCGCCTGCAGGAACAGGACATCTCCAACCAGCTGCAGAACGAGACGCTGTCGCCGGCGCAGGAGCGCAAATACAAGAAGCTGAAGGAAGAGATCATCTCCGAGGTAAAGTCGCTGCGCCTCAACCAGGCGCGCATCGACAGCCTCGTCGAGCAGCTCTACGACATCAACAAGCGGCTC
>JBKQRS010000644.1:0-11309 GCA_052143915.1 Bradyrhizobium sp. | reverse complement strand
GAAGAAGATCATGCCTCGTTTCAAGAACATGATCTTCTTCGACCACTCGGTCGGGTTGGCGAGCCGGGTTCTGTAGGCCGGGCTATCCAGTACGTCGATCGTGGTCGTCGAGTAGAGGCAGAGATATTTCGGTGAGCCTTCCTCGGCGATGTAACGCCTCGCCTCAAGGAAGCCGTCGATGGCAACGCGCTCTTGGAGATGTTCACGGTCGTACCAGCGATTGAACTCCGCTTCATCTGACGCGTCGATGTCCATCGACGTCAGCAGCATGCCCTTTCCGGCGAGCGGCATTTTCGAAATCCTTTATCGGCTGATTTTGGAGGCGGTATCCGCGATCGCCTTCATCACCGCGTCACGGACACCGGGATCATACAGCGTGTGTCCGGCGCCTTCGATGATGCGAATCTCGGATTGCGGCCAGCGCGCGGCGAGCGCGTGCGACGTCGAAGGCGGACAAAGCAGATCGTAGCGGCCTTGCACGATGACGCCTGGAAGCCCATCGAGCTTGCCGGCTTCATCGAGAAGCTGGTCCGGTTTCATGAAACAGCCGTTGGCAAAATAATGCGCTTCCATGAACGGCGTCGCGGGCAGGGCGCCACTCGATTTCAGCGACGAAAGATCGAGCCGCGTGCGCGAGGGCCTGTGCTCGGACAGGATCCGCTCGGTGTCATGCCAGGCGCGGGCGAACGGGCCGTGCACGGCGGGGTCGGCGTCGAGAATCCGCCGCCAGTACGCGTCAAGCGGCGCTCCGCGTTCCGCCTCGGGCAGCAGACCGGCAAAATCGCCGCTGAGGTCGGGATAGAAGCGCGGCAGCGCATCGAGAAACGCGCCTTCGAGTTCGCTGCGGGTGCCGAGGAAGGTCGCGCGCAACACGATGCCGCTGACGCGATCGGGGTGCGCCTGCGCATAAGCGAGCGCAAGCGTCGCGCCCCAGGAGCCGCCGACGATCATCCAGCGCGAGATGCCGAAGCTTTCACGGATCATTTCCATGTCCGCGATCAGATGCGGCAGCGTGTTGTCCTCGCGACCGCCCTTGGGGCGGCTTTTTCCGGCGCCGCGCTGATCGAACAAGACCGCATGGAAGCGCTCGGGATCGAACAGCCTGCGGTGATCGGGCTGGCAACCGCTACCGGGCCCGCCATGCAGATAGACCGCGGGAATGCCGTCGGCGCGGCCGACGCTTTCGACATAGATCTCATGGCCGTCGCCGACGCTGAGAAGTTGCGATGTCAACGGCGCGAACGGGTCGGCGCGCCTGCTATTTGAGCCAGCCGCGCCGGCGTCAGGCACCATCGTCGCCGTCCGCTTCCGGCGTGCCGCCCGCAAAATTGCGATAGATGAAGCGGTTGTGGTCGGAGGCGGCTTCCTGCTCCGCCATTTTGAAGATCTTCTCATGCAGGGGCGACAGCGTGCAGGCCGGGTCGGTATTGCCGGCATCGCCCGTCAGCGCAAAAGCCTGGCAGCGGCAGCCGCCGAAATCGACTTCCTTGAACTCGCAGCTCTTGCACGGCTCCGGCATCCAGCCGGTGCCGCGATAGCGGTTGAAGGCTTCGGAATTCTGCCATATCCAGGCGATCGAATGATTTGACCGGACCGACAGGAATTCGAGCCCGGTAATGGTCTCGGCGGCATGGCACGGCAGAATCTTCCCCGCCGGCGAAATGTTGAAGAACTGCCGGCCCCAGCCGCCCATGCATTTCTTCGGCCGCAGCGCGTAGTAATCAGGCACCACATAGTCGATCGAAAGCGTGCCTTTCAGCCGCGCTTGCGCTTCCTCGACGATGCGGCTGGTCTCCTCGATCTGCGCCAACGTCGGCATCAGCGCGGCACGGTTCTTCAGCGCCCAGCCGTAATACTGCACATTGGCGACTTCCAGCCGGTCGGCGTCGAGATCGACCGCCATCTGAATGATATCCGGCAGCTGGAACAGGTTCTGGCGGTGCATGACGGCGTTTACCGTCAGCGGCAGATCCAGCTCGCGCGTCCATCTTGCCACTTCGATTTTCTTGGCGTGCGCGCCTTTGAAGCCGGCAACCCGGTCGGCGACCACGGGCTCATTGCCCTGAAAGCTGATCTGCACATGGCACAGCCCGGCGTCGGCCAGCGCGGAAAGTTTTTCGCGGCTCAAGAGCACTGCCGAGGTGATGAGATTGGAGTACAGCCCGACATCGCTGGCATGCTGGACCAGTTCGACCAGATCCTTGCGCGCGGTCGGCTCGCCGCCGGAGAAATGAATTTGCAGCACGCCGATCTCGGCCAACTCGGAGAGGACTTTCTTCCATTCCTCGGTCGTGAGCTCCTGGCCTGCGCGGTCGAGTTCAACCGGATTGGAGCAATAGGGGCATTGCAGGGGGCAGCGGTGCGTCAGTTCGGCGAGCACCGCCAAAGGAATGCCGAAGGTCTCCGCCGTCGAGCGCCGTGATTCCAGTGCGGCGAGGCCGTCATTGGCAGCGGCTGCTGTCTTGCCATCGTCGAGAATACTCATGACGTCCTCTCGCGCGCTTCGGTGAGGAAACCCTTGTCGGCAAGGTCCTGCAGCATGGCGATGACGTCGGCCGCGATCGCGCTGCGTTCGGCGGCGTATTTGGCGGCGAGCTGGTCGATCATATCAGCGACACTGCGGACGCCGTCGCAAAGTTGCAGCACTTCGACCGCGATCTCGTCGGGCGCCAGCACGCGCTCCGGCGCAAGGATCACCCAGACCTGCCGCGTCTCGTCGAATTTCAGCCGGGCGTGACGCGGCAATTTCGGCCGGCTCGTCTCGCTGACACTGATATTGCGCGGTTCTGCCATCGCTCGTTCCTGGCCGGCCTCTAGCTGTTCTTGTCGCTCGTCTTGGGCACAAACGCGCCCGGCGGAATGTGACCGTCGACATAGGCATGATACAGCGCGTCGAGCTGGACCCAAAGCACGTTGGTCTTGAAGATCAGCGCGTTGCAGACCGCTTCTCGTTCCGCCTGCGTCTTCGCGTGGGTCCTGACATAGTCGAGCGCAAAGTTGGCATCACGCGGCGCCTGCGTCAGGCGGCGCTTGAAATAGCTCATGATGTCGGGATTGACGAAATCGTAGTGCGCCAGCATCCCACTGATGCGCTCTTCGTGAATGCTTGGCGCGAACAGCTCCGTGAGCGAGGAGGCGATGGCCTCGAGCGGGCTCCTGTCGCGCACGAAATGAACGTAGGCCTCCACCGCAAAACGTGTCGCCGGCAGAATGCCCTCGGTGGATTCGACATAGGCGCTGTCCAGTCCCAATCCTTCGGTCAGCTTGAGCCAGCGCTCGATGCCGCCTTCAGAGCCGATATCGCCGTCGTGATCTTCGATCCTGTGCCGCCATTCGAGACGGATGCCGCGGTCGCGGAAGCGCGAGATCACCACGGCATCCTTGATCGGGATCGTGCTCTGGTAATAGTAGCGGTTCAGCGCCCAGGCCTGCACCTGCCCCTTGTTCAACTTGCCGCCATGCAGCAGCCGGTGAAACGGGTGCAGGTTGTGATAGCGCGTGGCGCCGATCTGGCGCAGCGCCGCTTCCAGCTCGTCGGCGTTGTTCAGCGGAGTCTTGCCGCCGAGTGAAAATGCGGTCATCCCGTCTAGCCTCATGGCGTTCAAAGCGCGATCTCCGTTCCATCCGCGGGGATTTGCCACCCCGCTTGTTCGGCTGCCTTGCGTTCCGCGGAATCGCGCAGCAGCGCCGGGTTGGAATTGTTGACATGTAAAAATATCTTCCTGTCGATACCAAGACCGGAAAGCGCCGCGATCGCGCCGGTATCCCCCGACATGGCGATGTGTCCCATGCCTTGCCCGGTTTTGCTGCCGAGGCCGGCTGTGATCAACTCATCGTCGCGCCACACGGTGCCGTCGAAGAAGACCAGCGGCGCGCCGGCAAGCCGCGATTTGATGTCCTCGGTCACGTCGGCGCAGGCGGCGAGGAAATAGAAAAACTTGCCCGTCGCCTTGTCACGGATCCGAAGGCCGAGCGTATCGCCCGCGCCGGCTTCTCCCGCCGGGTGAACCTTGCCCTCCAGATACCACGCACTCTTGCCGGCAACGGCGAACGGCAGAATCTCGATGCCCGAGGGCGAACCGTCGGGCAGTGTTGGTTCGAAGGCCTCGTCCACCTCGATCGGCTCGCGCCGCACATTCTTTTCGCCGAGAACATTGAAGATGCTGTTGGACTTCAGGATCGCCAGCACCCTGGCGTGCGCGTAGATCGTGAACGGCCAGCCTTCGCGCATCGACAACAGCCCCGCGACCGCATCGATTTCGCCGTTGGTCAGGATAACGCCCGCTATCGGACTGTGACGAAGCTTGCCGGGGGCAGGGTGAAGCTGCGGCGTCGCGATCAGTTGCTGGCGCAGATCGGGCGACGCATTGATCAAGAACCAGTGATCGCCGTCGGCGCTGATCGCGATCGAGGCCTGGGTGCTCTGAAGCTCGGGATGCCTGGTTCGCGCGGCCAGACAAACCGCACAGCCGCAATTCCACTGTGGAACGCCACCACCTGCCGCGGCGCCCAGGACGACGACGCGAAGCATGATCCGTCTCCTGGAATTCTAAAGCTCTGAATGTCTAAGCTTTGCGATTGGGAAAAAGCTTCAAAGGTGGACGCAGACAAGAACACCGCTCCTGCGTCAGGAACGTGTCACTTCCGGCGGTCCACCTTGAGTCAAGAATGAAGCTGTCGTAGCCGCTTACTTGCGGGCGGCGCACGCATACATGTTGATTTCCATGCCGACCGGCACTTCGACGATCCTTGGTGTCTTCCAGGCCATTTAGCTCTCCTTGTGAAACCGGACGAACGCCGCCCTGTGCAATAAGGTAATACGGAACCAAAAGTTCGCCAGCGAAATCTTTTTTCCAAAAGCCCCCCGCCGTTCTTATGTTGCGATGCGAAAGGAATTCACGGCCTTGTGCGAGCGCGCGTCAAACCAATGATGGATCAATAGGTTCATATGGCGGGAACAGGACGCCAAGGTCGGCCGTTCAGCCGCGGCGAACTTCAGATAAAGCAGTTGTGAGAAACGAGCGGCGCCTGGCCGCTGTCCGCCACCACGGGAGTAGGTTTGGACCAATGCCGCGATATTTCTTCAATACGCGAATAGGCGACGAACTGATCGCTGACCCCGAAGGCGAAGAGTTGCGGGATCCCGACCGCGCGTGGGAAGTCGCCCGCACCATGATCCGGGAATTGCTGAAAACCGAGGACGCGGAGGACCTCTTGAGGGCGGTCCTCGAAGTGACGGATGATCAGGGTGAGACCGTGCTCGAGTTTCCGTTTACGGAGGCGCTGCTCGATGTTTCCGACGCTCCCGTCACAAAGCACTGATATCAGGTCACCGTGATTCGAGGCGCTACGCGGCTGCCTTGTCTCTATTCCAGCCATGCGGATCCGCGCGGTCGGCCTGAGGATGTTTCCGATTGCGTGCTGATGGAAAAAAATTCAAGACTGTGCACATGAAAGCCACCGGCACGGGCAGGTGCTTGCCCGCGCAAGGATCAAAGGCTTCCACAAAGGGGAGAACATTATGAGGATTTGCTCATCGGCGCCGCGCAGCCTGCTGCTGGCTGGCGCCTTTTTCGGAGTGTTGACATACGGTGCCGCCGCGCAGCAGCCGGCCAGTCCGCCAGCTGCGGCGCCTGCCGCCGCGCCGGCGCTTCCACCGGGTTCACCCCTGATCGGGCGGCCTGACAACGAAGCGGCGGCGAAGCTTGCGCCTGTCGCGGCTCCTCCGATCGCCGCCGCGCCCGACAAATTGCCGCTGGCCAAGCTGAAGGTACCGGCCGGCTTCAATATAGAGGTCTATGCGGCCGGCATGGCGAATGCCCGTTCGCTGGCGTTAGGTGACAAGGGCACCGTGTTTGTCGGCAGCCGCCTGCTCGACAAGGTCTATGCCATCGTCAACAAGGACGGCAAGCGATCCGTCAAGATCGTTGCCTCAGGCCTCTATCGGCCCAACGGCGTCGCGTTCAAGGACGGCACGCTGTACATCGCCGAGCTCTCCAAGATCTCGAAGATCGACAAGATTGAAGACAATCTCGACGATCCGCCGAAGCCTGTGGTCATCTACGACAACCTGCCCAAGGACGAAGCCCATGGCTGGAAGTTCATCGCCATCGGGCCGGACAACAAGCTGTATATTCCGGTCGGACAACCCGGCAACAACGTCCTGCATGACGACGCCCACGGCCAGATCAGGCGGATCAACCTCGACGGGACCGGCGCCGAAGTGGTCGCGCTTGGCGTCCGCAACTCCGTCGGCTTCGACTGGAATCCCGAAAACAAGCAGATGTACTTCACCGATAACGGCCGCGACTGGATGTCGGAGGACGTTCCCCAGGACAAACTCAATCGCGTCACCAAGGTCGGCGAGGACTTCGGCGTGCCCTATTGCTACCAGGGCAATATTCCCGACCCCGAATTCGGCTGGGGACATTCCTGCAGCGAATTCACCCCGCCGGTCGGCTTGATGGGGCCGCACGCGGCCGCGCTCGGCATGCGCTTCTATACCGGCAACATGTTTCCGAAGAGCTACAAGAACGTCATCTTCGTGGCGCGGCACGGTTCGTGGAACCGGTCCAAGAAGTTCGGCGGCGATGTCGTCGCCGTGCACCTGAACAAGGACGGTACGGTCAAGTCCATCGAGCCGTTCATCACCGGCTTCCTGGAAGACAACAAATATGTCGGCCGGCCGGTCGACGTGATGCAGATGAAAGACGGATCGCTGCTGGTCTCCGACGACTGGAACGGCGCCGTCTATCGCATCACCTACGGCAAGCAGAAAGTCGCCGGGCAATAAATCGCGAACAAGCATCGGGGGCAGCGTGAGCTGCCCCCGATTTTCGTTTTTTGGACGGTGTTCGTCAGGATCAAGTCGATGCGGAGAATAGTTGCGGCGCTGGCGTTTGCATCGCTGGCTTTTTCGGCCAGCGCCGAGACCGTTGAAGAGCGCACGGTTGCCTGCTTTGGCTGTCATGGCGAGCACGGACAATCCGAGACCGCATATACTCCCTCGCTCGGCGGCCAGCAGGCGCCCTATGCGCTGATCCAGCTCTTCATGTTCCGCGAAAAGCTGCGCACTTTTGAGCCGATGAACGATATGGCGAAATCGTTCACCGACGATGATCTTCAGAAGTTTTCCGATTTTATCGCCAGACTGCCGAAGCCGGCGCCGCCCGCCGATGCCGCCGATCCGGCGCGCATGCAACGTGCCCGGGCGCTCGTGCAGCAGAACCGCTGCAACACCTGCCATAACCCCGATTTTTCCGGCAAGGAGAACGTGCCCCGCATCGCCGACCAGCGCGAGGATTATCTCGCCAAGACGCTCGGCGAATACAAGGATAACAGCCGCCACGGCTATGACGGCACCATGGCCGACGTGATGGCGGCGGTCACAAAAGAGCAGATCGCCGATCTTGCCTATTACATCGCCCGCGTCCGCTAACCCTCGGTTCCGATTGAAGCAGAACCGGCGCTTTGACGCGCTTTCCTTGCGCGAACCGGTATCCAGCCCCGATCAAGTCCGGGGGCATGCTTCGCTCGAAAACGCTCCAGGCTTTGAAGCCCGGCGGTATGGCGCTGTCATCGCGGCGGCGCTACAAGTTTCGGCGATGAGAAGGAGTTGGCCATGGAAGATCTCTGGCGCCTGCCGGGCGTTGAACTCGCGAGCCTGATAAGGTCGAAGAAGGTTTCGGCGAAGGAGGCCGCGTCGGCCGCGCTCGAGCGACTGGACGCCGTCAATCCAAAGATCAATGCGGTCATCGACCATCGGCCGGAACAGGTGCTGGCGCAGGCTGCCCTGATCGATGCGTCGATCGCGCGCGGCGAAGATGCCGGTCCGCTGGCAGGCGTGCCTGTCACCGTCAAGGCCAATATCGACCAGCAAGGGTTCGCCACCACCAACGGCCTCAAGCTGCAGCGCGACGTCATCGCAGCGAGCAACAGCCCCGTGGTGGACAATCTGCGCAAGGCAGGTGCGGTGATTCTCGGGCGCACCAACTGCCCGGCATTTTCCTATCGCTGGTTCACCACCAATCTCGTTCACGGCGACACCAAAAATCCGCGCGATCCCGGAATCACGCCGGGAGGCTCTTCCGGCGGCGCCGGGGCGGCGGTCGCGTCCGGCATCGGCCATATCGCGCACGGCACGGATATCGCCGGCTCCATTCGTTACCCCGCTTATGCCTGTGGTGTTCATGGCTTGCGGCCGACCGTCGGCCGTATCGCGGCCTATAATGCCTCGCTGCCCGAACGCCCCATCGGGCCGCAGATCTCGGCGGTTTCCGGTCCGCTCGCGCGTACCATCGGCGATCTCAGGGTCGCGCTGGCGGCGATGTCCGCGCATGACGTGCGCGATCCATGGTGGGTGCCGGCGCCGCTCGAAGGGCCCGCTAGCCGTAAGCGCGCCGCGTTGTGCCTGCAGCCGGACGGACTTGAGACCGCCTCCGAGGTGAAAGCCGCGGTGGCGGATGCCGGCAAACGCCTGGAGCGCTCGGGGTGGACCGTCGAAGAGATCGCGACCACGCCGCCGCTGCGCGAGGCCGCCGATCTTCAGACCAAACTCTGGCTTGGCGACGGCTACGAAGCCCAGCTCGCTGCCGCCGAGCGGGAAGGCGATCCCGGGGCGCTGGCCTGCCTGCGCGGCAACCGGGCCAAGGTTTTTCCATTCGATGCCGCCGCATTCTCCAGGGCGCTGACGCGGCGGGCGACTTTGGCGCGCGAATGGCTGCAGTTCTTCGAGACCTATTCGGTTCTCCTGATGCCGGTATCCGCCGAACTGCCGTTCCCCGACGGGCTGGACATGCGCGATGAAGCCTCCTTCACGCGGGTATGGCAGGCGCAGCTGACGCAGATTGCGATTCCCTTCATGGGGTTGCCTGGGCTAACGGTTTCCACGGGCTTGGTGGGACGCGTCCCGGTCGGCGTTCAGGTGGTTTCCGGTCGCTACCGGGAGGATCTGTGCTTGCTCGCTGGCGAGGCGATCGAAGCCTTTGGTACGCCGCCGGCGCCGGTCGATCCCGTCAGCAAATAGAAGGCTGGAAGACATCCATGGCCAGCATTTACGATTTCACGGCAAAATCACTCGCGGGCGAGGACGTTCCGCTGAAGCGCTTTGAGGGTCAGGTTCTGTTGATCGTCAACACCGCGAGCGCCTGTGGATTCACCCCGCAATACAAAGGCCTCGAGGCGCTGCAGCAGACGTTTGGTCCGCGCGGCTTTTCGGTGCTCGGATTTCCATGCAACCAGTTCGGGCGCCAGGAACCGGGCGACGCCGGGCAGATCCAGCAATTCTGCGCGACCAACTATGCCGTCAGTTTTCCGATGTTTGACAAGATCGACGTCAACGGCGGCAACGCGCATCCGCTGTATCAATATCTGAGGGGCGAGAAATCCGGGCTGCTCGGCTCGTCGATCAAATGGAATTTCACCAAATTCCTGATCGATCGCTCGGGCAAGGTGGTGGCGCGGCATGCGCCGACCACGACCCCGGCAGCACTGACAAAGGAAATCGAGGCGCTATTGTGAACGAGAAGAACGAAGCCATGACGACCGACCAACTGCCCGACCGGCTCTCGAGCGATCCGAAGAGCCCCTATTACAATGAAGCGGTGCTGGCGCGCGACGTCGGCATTCGCTTCAAGGGCATCGAGAAGACCAATGTCGAGGAATATTGCGTCAGCGAGGGCTGGATTCGCGTGACGGCGGGCAATGCCAAGGATCGCTACGGCAACCCGCTGACCATCAAGGTCCATGGCCCGGTAGAGCCGTATTTTCGCGACAAGGGAACGGGCTAACTCGGTCTTCCGTCATTGCGAGGAGCATTTGCGACGAAGCAATCCACTCTTCCGGTCGTGACGTAGCAATGGATTGCTTCGCTTCGCTCGCAATGACGGCGAGGGGTTAGTCAGATCCGCTATTACTGTTACCCATCCCGAAAGCCAAAACCCATGTCCGTCCGCATCATCGATATCCAGGAGATCACAAAACCGATCTCTTCACCGATCCGCAACGCCTATATCGACTTCACCAAGATGACGACGAGCCTGGTCGCGATCGTCACCGACGTCGTGCGCGACGGCAAGCGGGTGGTCGGCTACGGCTTCAACTCCAACGGTCGCTACGGGCAGGGCGGATTGATCCGCGAGCGGTTCGCGCCGCGGCTGAAAGAGGCCGATCCGAAGAAGCTACTGAATGAGGCCGGCGACAATCTCGATCCGGACAAGGTCTGGTCGACCCTGATGGCGAACGAAAAGCCGGGCGGCCATGGCGAGCGCTCGGTCGCGGTCGGCACCATCGACATGGCGGTGTGGGATGCGGTGGCGAAAATCGCGGGCCAGCCGCTGTTTCGATTGCTCGCCGAGCGTCACGGCCTCACCGCCAATCCGCGCGTCTTCGTCTATGCCGCCGGCGGCTATTATTACCCCGGCAAGGGCCTGTCGATGCTGCGCGGCGAGATGCGAAGCTATCTCGACCGCGGCTACAACGTCGTCAAGATGAAGATCGGCGGTGCGCCGATCGCGGAAGACCGCATGCGCATCGAGGCCGTGCTCGAGGAAATCGGCAAGGACGCGCGGCTCGCCGTCGACGCCAACGGCCGGTTCGATCTGGAAACCGCGATCGCCTACGCCAGGATGCTGCGCGACTATCCGTTGTTCTGGTACGAGGAGGCCGGCGATCCCCTGGACTTCCAGCTTCAGGCGGCGCTGGCGGAATTCTATCCCGCAGCCATGGCGACCGGCGAGAATCTCTTCAGCCATCAGGACGCCCGCAACCTGATCCGCTATGGCGGGATGCGGCCCGACCGCGACTGGCTGCAATTCGATTGCGCGCTGTCCTACGGGCTCTGCGAATATCAGCGCACGCTTGGCGTACTCAAGACCCACGGCTGGTCGGCGAGCCGGTGCATCCCGCATGGCGGGCATCAGATGTCGCTGAATATCGCGGCCGGCTTAGGGCTTGGCGGCAATGAGAGCTATCCCGACCTGTTCCAGCCCTACGGCGGCTTCCCGGACGGCGTTCGCGTCGAGAACGGTCACATCACCATGCCGGACTTGCCGGGCATCGGGTTTGAGGGGAAGTCCGATCTCTACGCGGAGATGAAGGCGCTGGCGGCGTAGCACGCCAGACGCAGCTTCGTTCGGGGGCTCCATCCTGAGACGCATCGCTTCGCGATGCTTCTCAGGATGAGGTCGTCTTGAACTCCCTCCTTCCACGCGCATCGCGCGTGGCGGGGAGGGGTGGGGGGGTGGGGGTGGTGCGGCGTTCACCGAAGCGGCGGTTCCTGCGGAAAGACCCCCCACCCCCCACCCCACCCC